>NZ_WJSP02000154.1 GCF_009720255.1 Agromyces humi
TGGCGCGGAAGACGAAGCGGGCGCCGCAGCATCATCGCGCGGCGGCAGCGCCGCGGCATCCGTCGCCCCCTCGTCGCCCGGGAACGACGCCGCAGCCGGGTCGTGGGTGTAGCCGCGCTGGAACCTCGGATCGAACCGCGGGTCGATCCCCGTCGCCGAACCCTCGCTCACTCGCTGCTCCTTCGCGGCACGGGCCGCAGCGCCCTCACCGATCTCCAGAATAGGCGGCGCAGCGCCCGTCGGGGCGGGTCAGCCGGCACTCAGTCGGGCTCGCCGCTGAGGAGCCCGCGCAGCCAGTCGCGCGCCTCGATGAAGATCTCGTCGTCGAACTTCGAGTGGTACTCGATCGCGCGCTGGTCGGCGCGGGGGTACGAGCCGAGGAAGATCACGTTGGGGCTGGTGCGCCGCAGGCCGAGCAGGGCGTCGGCGACCCGCTCGTCGCCGATGTGCCCGTCGAGGTCGACGACGAAGCGGTAGCGGCCCAGCTCGTCGCCGATGGGCCGGGACTCCAGCAGCGACAGGTTCACGCCCCGGGTGGAGAACTGCTCGAGCATCGCGAGCAGCGATCCGGGCTCGTCGTCGGGCAGCTCGACGATGAGGCTCGTCTTGTCGGCTCCGGTCGGCTCCGCGAGCACGCGCGAGCGCGACACGAGCACGAAGCGCGTGACGGCGTTCGGGTTGTCGCCGATGTCGCGGGCGAGCACGGCGAGGTCGAGGTGCTCCGTGATGCCGGGCGGCGCCACCGCGGCATCCGCCTGGCTGCCCTCGAACAGGGATGCCGCGGCCTGCACGTTGCTCGTCGCCGGGATGTGCCCGTGGTCGGGCAGCTCGCGCTCGAGCCAGCCCCGCGACTGCGCGTAGGCGACCGGATGCGCGTTCACGATGCGCACGTCGGCGAGCGTGGTGCCGGGGCGGGCGACGAGCACGAAGTTCACGGGCACGAGGTACTCGCCGACGATGCGCAGGCCGGGCACGGTCGCCAGCGCGTCCTGCGTGGCCGACACCCCGCCCTCGACGGAGTTCTCGATCGCGATCATCGCGGCGATCGAGCGCCCGCTCGTGACATCCGCGAGCGCCTCGCCCACGTTGTTCACCGACCGCCAGTGCTTGCCGGCCGCCTCGGGCACCTGCTTCAGCGCCGCCTCGGTGAAGGTGCCGGCCGGTCCGAGGTAGGAGTACGTCTGCTCGGGCGGCGTGGGGGCGGCATCCGTCATGCACGCAAGCCTAGTGAGCGGGCGCTCGGCAGGCGCTAGCGTCGAAACGGACCGCAATCCCGACGCGAGGGGGCCGGCAGATGACGGCGATCGACGAGCTCCGTGCCACGCCAGTGCGCACGACACCGACCGATGAGGAGCGCCGGGTCGCGCTCCGTGGCATGAAACGGCTCGCGACGAGCCTGCTGCTCGTCGCCGCGGTCGTCTTCGCGGTGTCGTTCGCGCTGCAGGACCAGGTGCCGTGGCTCGCCTACGTGCGCGCGGCGGCCGAGGGCGCCATGGTCGGCGCGCTCGCCGACTGGTTCGCGGTCACGGCGCTGTTCCGGTACCCGCTCGGGCTGCGGATCCCGCACACGGCGATCATCCCGAACCGCAAGGACGAGATCGGCGCCACCCTCGGCGCGTTCGTGGAAGACGAGTTCCTCTCGGACGAGGTGGTCGTCGGCAAGCTGCGGTCGATCGGCATCTCGGCGCGGCTCGGCGAGTGGCTGTCGAGGCCCGCGAACGCCGAGCGGCTCACGGCCGAGGCATCCGTCGCCGCCCGCGGCGTGATGACCCTGCTCGGTGACGACGACGTCGAGGACGTGATCGAGAAGCTCGCGCGCCGGCACCTGTTCGAGCCCGAGTGGGGGCCTGCGATCGGGCGCATGGGTGAACGCCTCGTCGCGGCGAACCAGCAGCGCGCCGCCGTCGACGCCCTGTTCGAGAAGGCCGAGGAGTGGCTCGAGGCGCACCCCGAGTCCATCGGGGGCATCGTCTCCGGACGGATGCCGCGGTGGATGCCCGACTTCGTCGAGAAGTTCGTCGACGAGCGGGCGCACAAGGAGGTGCTCGCGTTCGTACGAGCGGTACGCGAGGACCCGTCGCACCCGATGCGCGAGACGATCGACCGCTACCTCGCCGACCTCGCGAACGACCTGCAGCACGACCCGCTCATGATCGGCCGGCTCGAGCAGCTGAAGGTCGACCTCCTCGAGAGCCCGAGGGTGCGCGAGTTCGCGGGCGAGGTGTGGACGAGCGTGAAGGACACCCTCCAGACGGCACTCGGCGACCCCGACAGCGAGCTGCGCCAGGGGTTCAGGGCGGCGGTGGTCGAGGTGGGCATCCGGCTCTCGACCGATGCCGAGCTGGCGGCCAAGGTCGACGAGTGGGTGACGGATGCCGCGGCCTACGTGGTGCGGAACTACCGCCACGAGATCGCCGGGGTCATCACCGAGACGGTCGAGCGCTGGGACCCCAAGGAGACCACCGACAAGCTGGAGCTGCAGGTCGGGCGCGACCTGCAGTTCATCCGCATCAACGGCACCGTCGTGGGCGCGCTCGCCGGGCTCGCGATCTACACGGTGGCCACCGGCATCCGCTCGCTCATGTGACGCCGGTCGTGCAGGGGGTGTCGGCGAGGTCGCTCCTTCGGCAGACTGGGCAGATGCACGAGCGAGCGGGAACCCCGGCGACCGAATCCGACCTGATCGACGTGGAGGCCCTCGTGAGGGCCTACTACGAGCGGAAACCCGACGTCTCGATCCCCGAGCAGCGGGTGGCCTTCGGCACCTCGGGCCACCGCGGCTCCGCCTTCAACACGGCGTTCAACGAGGACCACATCCTCGCCATCACCCAGGCCATCGTCGAGTACCGGGCATCGCAGGGCATCACCGGCCCGCTGTTCATCGGCGCCGACACGCACGCGCTCAGCGCACCAGCGCAGACCACCGCGCTCGACGTGCTCGTCGCCAACGGCGTGCGCGTGCTCGCCGACGAGTACGACGACTACGTGCCGACCCCGGCGCTGTCGCACGCGATCCTGAAGTGGAACACCGATCCGGCGAAACGCGCCGAGGGCGAGGCCGACGGCATCGTGATCACCCCGAGCCACAATCCCCCGCAGGACGGCGGCTTCAAGTACAACCCGCCGCACGGCGGCCCCGCCGACTCCGACGCCACGAACTGGATCGCGAACCGGGCGAACGAGCTCATCGCCGGCGGCCTCGCCGAGGTGAACCAGGCCGAGCCGAGCGGCGTCGAGACCTACGACTTCCGCGGCAACTACGTCGACGACCTCGCGAACATCATCGACTTCGACGCCATCCGCGAGGCCGGCCTGCACATCGGGGCCGACCCGCTCGGCGGGGCATCCGTGCACTACTGGGCCGCCATCCGCGACTGCTACGAGCTCGACCTCACCGTGGTGAACGAGCGGGTCGACCCCAGGTGGGCGTTCATGACGCTCGACTGGGACGGCAAGATCCGCATGGACCCCTCGTCGCCGAGCGCCATGGCGTCGGTGCTCGAGCACGGCGGCAGCTTCGACATCCTCACCGGCAACGACGCCGACGCCGACCGGCACGGCATCGTCACCCCCGACGGCGGCCTCATGAACCCCAACCACTACCTCGCGGTCGCGATCGAGTACCTCTTCGCGCACCGTCCGAGCTGGCGGGCGGATGCCGCCATCGGCAAGACCCTCGTGTCGAGCTCGATGATCGACCGGGTCGCCGAGTCCCTCGGGCGACGCCTCTGGGAGGTGCCGGTCGGCTTCAAGTGGTTCGTGCCCGGACTCGTCGACGGCTCCGTGGGCTTCGGCGGCGAGGAGAGCGCCGGCGCCTCCTTCCTGCGGTTCGACGGCACCGTGTGGACCACCGACAAGGACGGCATCCTGCTGTGCCTCCTCGCCTCCGAGATCCGGGCGGTCACGGGCAAGTCGCCGTCGCAGCTGTACGCAGAACTGGTCGAGCGCTTCGGCGACCCCGCCTACCAGCGCACGGACGCCGCGGCCTCCCCCGCGCAGAAGGCCGCCCTCGGCAAGCTCGACGGCGACGCGATCGCCGCCACCGAACTGGCCGGCGAGCCGATCACGGCGAAGCTGTCGCGCGCGCCGGGCAACGACGCGGCGATCGGCGGCGTGAAGGTCGCGACGGCCGACGCCTGGTTCGCGGCGCGGCCGAGCGGCACCGAGGACGTGTACAAGATCTACGCCGAGTCGTTCCGCGGCCCCGAGCACCTCTCGCTCGTGCAGGAGGAGGCGAAGCGCGTCGTCACCGAGGCGCTCGGCTCCGCCGGCTGACGCCTGCCGCAGGCCGGCGCGCGAGTGCAACCCCCTGCCCGGGATTCGGGCGAACGCCGGGATGATGCGAGGATCGCCCATGCGCGGCATCCGCCCGCTGCTCGATCAGCGCCGACCCCGAGTCCCATCCGACCACGAGGAGCTGCGATGGAAGCCTGGCCCGGATCCGCCTACCCGCTCGGCGCGACGTTCGACGGCAGCGGCACGAACTTCGCGCTGTTCAGCGAGGCGGCCGAGCGCGTGGAGCTGTGCCTGTTCGACGAGGACGGCACCGAGACGCGCATCGAGCTGCAGGATGTCGACGCGTTCGTCTGGCACGCCTACCTGCCGCACGTGCAGCCGGGGCAGCGGTACGGCTACCGCGTGCACGGGCCGAACGACCCGGCGGAGGGACAGCGCGCCAACCCGAACAAGGTGCTGCTCGACCCCTACGCGAAGGCGATGGCCGGCACGTTCGACTGGCACCAGTCGCTGTTCGGGTACGACTTCGGCGATCCCGACTCGCGCAACGACGACGATTCCGCCGCGCACGTGATGCACTCGGTGGTGATCAACCCGTTCTTCGACTGGGCGGGCGACCGGCACCCGAACACGCCGTATTCCGAGACGCTCATCTACGAGGCGCACGTCAAGGGGCTCACGCAGCTGCATCCCGACGTGCCCGAGGAGCAACGCGGCACGTACGCCGGCGTCGCCCACCCGGCCGTGATCGACCACCTGCGCAAGCTCGGCGTCACGGCCCTCGAGCTCATGCCCGTGCACCAGTTCGTGCAGGACTCGACGCTGCAAGACAAGGGCCTGCGAAACTACTGGGGCTACAACACCATCGGGTTCTTCGCGCCGCACAACGAGTACTCGTCGACCGGCGAGCTCGGACAGCAGGCGCAGGAGTTCAAGAGCATGGTGCGGGCCATGCACGAGGCCGGCATCGAGGTCATCCTCGACGTGGTCTACAACCACACGGCCGAGGGCAACCACCTCGGGCCGACGATCGCGTTCCGCGGCATCGACAACGCCGCGTACTACCGCCTCGAGGAGAAGGACAAGCGGTACTACACCGACTACACCGGCACCGGCAACTCGCTGAACGTGCGGCATCCGCACTCGCTGCAGCTCATCATGGACAGCCTGCGGTACTGGGTCACCGAGATGCGCGTCGACGGCTTCCGATTCGACCTGGCGGCGACCCTGGCGCGCGAGTTCTACGACGTCGACCGCCTGTCGAGCTTCTTCGAGCTCGTGCAGCAGGACCCGGTGGTGTCGCAGGTGAAGCTCATCGCCGAGCCGTGGGACGTCGGCCCCGGCGGCTACCAGGTGGGCAACTTCCCGCCGCAGTGGTCGGAGTGGAACGGCAAGTACCGCGACGAGGTGCGCGACTTCTGGCGCGGCGAGCCCTCGAGCCTCGGCGAGTTCGCCTCGCGCATCACCGGCTCGGCCGACCTCTACGAGAACAGCGGGCGCAAGCCGGTCGCCTCGATCAACTTCGTGACCGCGCACGACGGCTTCACCATCCGCGACCTCGTCTCGTACAACGAGAAGCACAACGAGGCGAACGGCGAGGACGGCAACGACGGCGAATCGCACAACCGCTCGTGGAACTCGGGCGAGGAGGGCGACACCGACGACCCCGACGTGCTCGCACTGCGGGCGCGCCAGCAGCGCAACTTCATCGCCACGCTGCTGCTGTCGCAGGGCGTGCCGATGCTCCTGCACGGCGACGAGCTCGGCCGCACGCAGCGGGGCAACAACAACACCTACGCCCAGGACAACGAGCTGAGCTGGGTGCACTGGGACCAGGCCGACAAGCCGCTCATCGAGTTCACGGCGGCGGTCGCACGCCTTCGCAAGGACCATCCCACGTTCCGCCGGAGCCGATTCTTCGACGGCCGGCCGGTCGAGATCGAGGAGGGCGAGGAGAGCCCCGAGGGTGCTCCGCTGCCCGACATCGTCTGGCTGCGGCCCGACGGCACCCAGATGCGGGAGCAGGACTGGGACGCCCCGCTCGGCCGGGCCGTCGGCGTCTACCTCAACGGGGAGGGCATCCGCCAGCGCGACGCCCGGGGCGAGCCCATCGTCGACGTCGACTTCCTGCTGTTCTACAACGCCGAGCCCGAGGATGCCGAGTTCCGCATCCCTCCCCGCACGAATCAGATTTGGGACGTCGTGATCGACACGGCGGGCCGGTCGGCGGACAGCGAGCCGAAGTCGGCCGGCGACACGTTCACCCTGGAGGGCCGCTCGATGCTCGTGCTCTGCGCGCACACCGAGCCCGAGACCGAGCCCGACCACTCGGTCGCCGCCTCGCTCGCCGTGCGCACGTCGCAGGGCAGCCAGGCCTCGCTGCCCGGCAGCGCGCCGGGCACCTCGGGCGGCGTGCAGTCCACGACCGTGCACCCACCCACGTAGCCCGCTCGGGCCGCCCGACCCTCACGCCACCGAGCGACGACCGAAGGGACCTCCGTGAAGGCACCCGTCTCGACCTACCGCATCCAGGTGCGGCCCTCGTTCGACCTCGACGCGGTCGCCGACGTGGCCGGCTACCTGCACGAGCTCGGCGCCGACTGGGTCTACCTCTCGCCCATCCTCGAGGCCGAGCCGGGCTCGGACCACGGCTACGACGTCGTCGACCACGCGCTCGTCGATCCCGCGCGGGGCGGGGCGGACGGACTCGAACGGGCCGTCGCCGCGGCACGCGCCCACGGGATGGGCGTGCTCATCGACATCGTGCCGAACCACGTCGGGGTCGCCACCCCGTCGGCGATGGCGTGGTGGTGGGACGTGCTGGCGAACGGACGCGACTCCGCGCACGCGGAGGCGTTCGACATCGACTGGGACTTCGGCGGCGGGCACGTGCGCATCCCGGTGCTCGGCAGCGCCGACGACCTCGGCGAGCTCCGGCTGGTTGCGGTCGACGACGGCTTCGAACTGCACTACTTCGACCACCGCTTCCCCGTGGCTTCCGGCACCGCTGCAGACGGCGACGACCCCGTCGAAGTGCACGACCGCCAGCACTACGAGCTCGTCGACTGGCGCCGCGCCGACGCCGACCTCAACTACCGGCGGTTCTTCGCGGTGAACACGCTCGCCGCGATCCGGGTCGAGGTGCCGCGCGTGTTCGACGAGAGCCACGCCGAGATCGCGCGCTGGTTCGAGGCGGGCCTCGCTGACGGCCTGCGGGTCGACCACCCCGACGGGCTGCGGCATCCGGGCGCCTACCTCGACCGACTCGCCGAGCTCACCGGCGGTGCCTACGTGCTGGTCGAGAAGATCCTCGAGGGCGACGAGCGGATGCCGCAGGGCTGGGCCACCGAGGGCACCACCGGGTACGACGCCCTCGGCGACGTCGACCGCGTGCTCGTCGATCCCGCCGCCGAGGCACCGCTCACCGACCTCGACACCCGGCTGCGCGGCAGCGAGCCGGTGGAGTGGGCGGAGCTCATCCACGACACGAAGCGCGCGGTGGCCGACGGCATCCTCCGATCCGAGGTGCTGCGACTCGACCGCGAGCTCGCGGCGGCCTCCCCCGCCGACGAGCGCCTGCCCGAGGTCGCCGACGCGGTCGCCGAGCTGCTCGCCTGCTTCCCGGTCTACCGGTCGTACCTGCCGTTCGGCGAGGAGCACCTCCGCGAGGCCGCGGAGCTCGCGACCCGGCACCGACCCGACCTCGCCGCGCCGACCGATCGGCTGATGTCGATCCTCGCCGACCCCGGGCATCCGGCGGCGCAGCGCTTCCAGCAGACGAGCGGCATGGTCATGGCCAAGGGCGTCGAGGACACGGCCTTCTACCGGTACCCCCGGCTCACGAGCCTCACCGAGGTCGGCGGCGACCCTGCCGAGTTCGCGATCGACGTCGCCGAATTCCACGCGCGGTCGAGCTCCCGACACGAGCGGCCTGCAGGGATACAAGGGCGGCTTCGCCGACCTGAACCCGATCCCCCCGGGCACCTACGGCTTCGGCCCATTCACGTACAACGCGTACGACTGGTGGATCCGGATCGTCGGCTGGACGCT
>NZ_WJSP02000155.1 GCF_009720255.1 Agromyces humi
CCACCGCGGTGGCTGGCCGCTCGCCCGAGCGGGCTCCGCGTCCGGCGTCCCTGCCCGCCGCCGCTGATCGGGGCGTAGACCGAGCGCCGAGTCGGCAGTCGTTGCCGCCGATGCAGGCGAGGAGTAGCGTTCGACGTTCCGCCCGGGACCCATCGGCAGGGCGAGACGACGCGCAGCGCAGGCTGGGGAGGATGTCATGAAGGCCGTCATCGTGACCGAGCAGGGCCAGGGCGTGGAGGGGATGACCCTGACCGACCTCGACTCCCCGCACGCCGCCGAGAACGACGTCGTCGTTCGCGTGCACGCGGCGGGATTCACGACCGGCGAACTCACCTGGCCGGCGACGTGGACCGACCGCGCCGGCCGCTCCCGCACCCCGAGCGTGCCGGGGCACGAGCTCGCGGGCGTCGTGGTCGGACTCGGCTACGGCACCACCGGGCTCACCGTGGGGCAGCGCGTGTTCGGCCTGGCGGATTGGGCTCGCAACGGCGCCCTCGCCGAGTACATCGCGGTCGAGGCACGGAACCTCGCGCCGCTGCCCGCCAACGTGGACTTCGTCACGGCAGCGGCCGTGCCCATCTCGGGACTCACGTCGTGGCAGGGGCTGTTCCAGCACGGCCGACTCGAGACGGGACAATCGGTGCTGATCCACGGGGCGGGCGGCGCCGTCGGCTCCATCGCGGTCCAGCTCGCACACGAGCTCGGCGCACGCGTCATCGGCTCCGGTCGCACCGAGCACGAGGACTCGATCCTCGAACTGGGTGCGGACGAGTTCGTCGACCTCGAGTCCGGCCGGCTGGAGTCCCTCGACCCGGTCGACCTCGTCTTCGACGTCATCGGGGGCGAGGTCTTCGAGCGATCCCTCGGTGTGCTGCGGGCCGGAGGACGGATCGTCACCATCGCGGCCCCGCCACCCCGTCAACCGGAGGACGGCCAGGCGATCTTCTTCGTCGTCGAGCCCGACCGTGCGCAGCTCGCCGAGCTGGCCCGGCGCCTGCAGGACGGGCGGCTGAAGCCCATCGTGGGCGCCGTGCGATCGCTCGCCGATGCCCCCGCGGCGTTCGCGCCCGGCACTCGCGTGCGGGGATCGACCATCATCGCCGTGGCGTGACTCCGGGGGCAGCACAGGACCGGATGCCACGCCCCCCAGTGACGCGGCATCCGCCCGTGGCCGCCGGAACCGAACGGGTCACCGCTGCGGCACCGGCGCCCATGCGCCGGTGGGCACGGCCTCGGGCGCGGCATCCGAGCCGAACCGGTCGAGCCGGAACGTCCGGGTCACCGGCGACGGCGATCCGGTGAGGACCTCCTCGGCGAGGAGCTCGCCGAGGATGAGCCCGAGCGTCGCGCCCGAGTGCGTGAACAGGGCGTACAGGCCGTCGATCGAGGGCACTGCGCCGACGACCGGCTCGCCGTCGCCCGGGATCGGCTTCAGGCCGGCGCCGACGCGTTGCGCGGACAGCCGCGGGTTGCCCGCGAGCACCTTCGACGCCTCGTCGAGCAGGCCTTGCACCGACGCCTCGGGCACCGTGAGCGAGCCGTCGTCGCCGACGACGATCGACTGCTCCGCCCAGTCGGCGTCGAGCACGAGCCGACCGTCGGGCGTGGGACGCACCGCGACGCGCGGCGTGTTCAGCACGGTCCTCACCTCGACGTCCACGGGGTCGGTGAAGAGCACGAAGGCCGCGGGCGTGGCATCCGGAACCGTCACCCCGAGGGCCGCCAGGTGGGCCGGCACCGCGGGACCCGTCGCGAGCACCACCTGATCGGCCGCGAGCCGCGTGCCGTCGCCGAGGACGACACCCGTCGCCACGCCGTCCTGCACGTCGACCCGCGACTCGCCCGCATGCTCGATGACGCGCGCGCCGTCGGCCACGGCCTCGTCGACCAGCGCCGCGATGAGGTCGGGCAGGCTCACCCAGCCCTCGCCGGGGTTGTAGATCGCGCCCTCGTCGGCGACCGCGTCGGGGTTCACGTCGGGCGCGAACTCCGCGATCTCGTCGCGCTCGAGCCAGACGGCGTCGTACCCGCCGGCGCGCTCGAACCCGAAGGTCTCGCGGAAGCTCTCGCCCGGTGCGGCCCACTTCAGCGCGCCGTCGAACCGCAGGTAGGCACGGCTCTCGGGGTGGCGCACGCTCCACGTGCGGTAGCGGTCCAGCGCGAGCAGGCGCAGGTAGTGGTATTCGGCCGAGCGGTCGCCCGAGGAGTTCAGCCAGGCGATCGAGCGGCCGGATGCCCCGTCGGCGAGCGACCCGGCGGTGACGAGCGTCACCTGGGCCCCGCTCCCGGCGAGGTGCGCGGCGGTCGAGGCGCCGAGGATTCCCCCGCCGATGACGATGACGCGGGTGGGCTGTGTGGTGGGCATGCTGATGCTTCTCTTCCTTGTCATGAGGTCAGGTTGTGTGACGGACGTCAGGTGGTGACGGACGTCAGGTGGTGACGGACGTCAGGCGGTGACGGATGCCGCGGCGTGCGCGTGCTCGATCACCTCGAGCACCGCGACGGCGTCGGCCGGGTCGACCGGCAGCGGGCCGCCGTCGCGCAGTGCGACCGCGAGCAGTCGATAGAACTCGCCGTAGTCGCCCCGCTTCGTCGGCACCGGGCGGGTGTCGCCGTCGGCGCCGAGCACGCCCCAGCGTGCCTCGGGCGTCTCGCCGAAGCCGGGGTCGGTGGGCAGCGCGCCGGCGAGCAGCGACGGCTCCTGCACGTCGAGCCCCCAGGTCGCGTAGCCGGCGCGTGAGCCGAGCACGTGGAACCGCGGTCCGTGGAGGGGCGCGACGGCGCTCATCCACAGATGCGAGGTGACGCCCGACGCGTGCTCGAGCGCGAGGAACACGTCGTCGTCGGCCGCGGACTCGGGCCGGCGGCGAGCGAGCTCGACGTACAGGTCGGACACGGGTCCGAACAGCTGCATCGCCTGGTCGATGAGGTGCGTGCCGAGGTCGTAGAGGATGCCGCCGCCCTCGCGGGCCGTGGCCTCCGTCTTCCACGAGGCGGCGGGTTCGGGCTGCCACCACTCGAACCGCGACTCGAAGCGGCGCACCTCGCCGAGCGCGCCCGCATCGACGAGCTCCCGCAGGGTGAGGAAGTCGCCGTCCCACCGCCGGTTCTGGAACACGGTGAGCCGCCGGCCGAGGCGCTCGGCCTTCGCGATGAGTGCGCGCCCCTCCTCCGCGGTCACGGCGAACGGCTTGTCGACGACCACGTCGAGCCCGGCGTCGAGGGCCGCGTCGGCGAGTGCGGCGTGCGTACCGCTCGGCGAGCCGATGACCACGAGGTCGAGCTCGGCGGCATCCGCCCAGAGCTGCTCAGGCGTTGCGACGACCCGGGCCAGGGGATGCCGCGCCGCAGCCGCCGCCCGCCGCGACGCGTCGCGCGTGACGATCACGTCAAGGGAGTAGTCGGGGCTCGCCGCGAGGAACGGCGCGTGGAAGATGCGGCCCGAGACGCCGAAGCCGATGACGGCCGCGCGGATGGGGCGGCGCGCCGCATCCGTCATCACAGCACCTCCGAGAGGAAGCGCTGCAGGCGCGGGCTCTGCGGACGGTCGAAGAGGTCGCCGGGCTTGCCCGACTCGACGACGCGACCCTCGTCCATGAAGACGACCTGGTCGGCGACCTTGCGTGCGAAGCCCATCTCGTGGGTGACGACGAGCATGGTCATGCCGCGCTGCGCGAGGCCGGCCATCAGGTTGAGCACGCCCTTCACGAGCTCGGGGTCGAGCGCGCTGGTGGCCTCGTCGAAGAGCATGACCTCCGGCTCCATGGCGAGCGCCCGGGCGATCGCCACGCGCTGCTGCTGGCCGCCCGAGAGGTCGCGTGGCCGGTGGTCGGCGCGCTCGGCGAGCCCCACCTCGTCGAGGCGCTCGCGGGCCACCCGCATCGACTCGGCCTTCGAGAGGCCCTTCACGTTGCGCAGCGCGAGCGCCACATTCTGCTCCGCGGTGTGGTCGGGGAACAGGTTGAAGTGCTGGAAGACCAGGCCGATGCGCTTGCGCACGGCGTCGGGCTTCTGGGTCAGCACGCTCTCGCCTGCGAGGCGCACGTCGCCCGACTTCGGCTCGTGCAGGCGGTTCACGCCGCGCAGCAGCGTGGACTTGCCCGAACCCGAGGGCCCGATGATGCAGGTCGTGGTGCCCGGGGCGACCGTGAGGCTGACCTCGCGGAGCACGTCGATGTCGCCGTACGCCATGGTGAGATCGATGAGCTCGAGGCTCGAGCCCGCGTAGAAGTGGCCGTCGGTGACGGGCATCGGGGACGTGTAGGTCATGAGTTCTCTCCGTAGGTGAGCATCGGAGTCGGGTTCTGCTCCTCGACCTCGTCGAGGCCGCTCTTGGGCGGCGTCGCCTTCCGGCGTCCGGTGCGGAATCGGTTGTCGAAGTAGTTCACGAGGTGGGTCAGCGGAACCGTGATCGCAAGGTAGAAGAGTCCGGCCGCGACGAGCGGCGACAGGTTGCCGGTCAGGACCGCGGCGTCCTGGCCGACGCGGAACAGCTCACGCTCGGATACGAGCAGCCCCAGGAAGTACACGAGGCTCGAGTCCTTCACGATCGCGATGAACTGGTTGACGAGCGCGGGGAGCACCCGGCGCACTCCCTGCGGCACGACGACGAGCCGCATGGCCTTGCCGTAGCTCATGCCGAGCGCCCGGCAGGCCTCGAGCTGGCCGCGGTCGACGCTCTGGATGCCGGCCCGGAAGATCTCCCCCATGTACGCGCTCGCGATGAGGCTCAGGGCCAGGATGCCGAGCGGGTACGGCGACGGGCCGAAGACCTGCTGGCTGAACCGGGCGAAGCCCTGGCCGATGAGCAGGATCGTGAGGATCGCGGGCAGCCCGCGGAAGATGTCGGTGTAGATGCGCGCCGGGATCCGCAGCCACCGCGACGGCGAGATGCCCATGATCGCGATGACCATGCCGAGGACGATGCCGATGACAGTCGCCCAGATCGAGATGACCAACGTGTTGACGAGTCCGACGGCGAACAGCTGCGGGAGCACCTGCAGCATCGCATCGAAGTCGAAGAAGGTCGTGATGATGTTGTCGAGCCAGTCCATGGTTCGCTTCCTTCAGGGGAGGAGTGGGACGGTGCGGGCCGACGGGTCGCCGACCCGGACCGCGGGCCCGGCTACAGTGCCGGGGCTTCCGACTCGGTCGGAGCCGAGGTCTGCTCGGCCTTGGGGAGGTACTGCTCGGGCATCGGGGAGCCCGGGAACCACTTCTGGTAGAGCTCCTTCCAGGTGCCGTCCTCCATGGCCGCGGCGAGCGCCTCGTCGAGGGCGGCCTTGAACTCCGTGTTGCCCTTGGCGATCGCGAAGCCCGCGGGTGCGTCGAACGACGGGATGTCGATGGCGTTCTCGAGGCCGTACTGCGCCGAGTACTCCTTCGCCGCCTCGTAGTCGAGGAAGTGCGCGTCGATCGAGCCGCTGTTCACGGCCGAGATGGCGGCGTTGTTGTCGGGGAAGCGCACGAGCTCGGTCTCGGTGAAGTTCTTCACCGCGTAGGCCTCCTGCAGGGTGCCCTGCACGACGCCGAGGCGCTTGCCCGCGAGGTCCTCCTCGTCGGAGATGTTCGCGTCGGGGCTCGACATGACGGTGAGGTATCCCGCGAGGTACCCCTCCGAGAAGTCGACGGTCTGCTTGCGCTCCTCGGTGATGCCGATCGCGGCCACGCCGACGTCGAACTGCCCGTTGGCGACGGCGGCGAGCAGGCCCGAGAAGTCCTGGCCGGTGAACACGACGTCGTCGATGCCGATGCGGTCGGCGACATCCGTGAAGAGCTCGACGTCGAACCCGGTGAACTCGCCGTTCTCGTCGGTGAACGTGTAGGGCTTCGCGTCGCCGAGGCTCGCGACCCGGATCTGGCCCGGGGTGATCAGGTGGTAGGGGTTCTCCTCGGCGGTCGAGTCGCTCGTCGTGGCGCCGGCCGAGGAGCAGGCGGCGAGCGCGAGCGCCGCGGCGGCGGCCGCGACGGCGACGCCTGCTCGGCGGAAGGTGGTGCGGTTGATCACGATGATCCTCTCGTTGCAGTGATTGTCGTGTGGTGCTGCGGTTGCGGGTATCCCGTTGCGGCCCGGCCGCTTCGCGTGCTGCGATCGATGCCCAGCGGGATGTGCTCTTGTTGAGACCGGTCTCAATCCGGTATGTTGAGACCGGTCTCAATGCGTTTTCTGGGACAGTACGCGACGATTCGGGTCGCGTCAACACTTTTCTCACTTTTACTGGAGGAGCCGTGGGTGAACCCCCCAACGGGCACGGCAACGGCCATGGCAATGGCCGCCGCGAGGTGACCGTAAGCGATGTCGCCGCCGCGGCGAAGGTCTCGAAGGCCACCGCGGCGCGTGCGCTCGGCGACTACGGCGCGGTCAGCGAGGCCGTGCGCGACCGCGTCCAGGCGGCCGCCGAGCAGCTCGGCTACCGCCCCAACGCGCTCGCCCGCACGATGAGCACCGGTCGCTCGAACACGCTCGGCATCGTCGTCGGCGACATCGAGAACCCCTTCTTCGCCCAGGCCACGCGTGGGGCGGCGGATGTCGCGAACGCCGCCGGATTCGACCTGATCCTCTCGAACTCCGACGAGGAGGCCGACACCGAGCAGAAGGCGATCGGGGTGCAGCTCGCCAAGCGCGTCGACGGGCTGCTCGTCGCGCCCGCGTCATCCGTCGACCTCGACAACCTGCGCACGATCATCGACGCGGGCCGTCCACTCGTGCTCTTCGACCGCGCTGCGCCCGACCTCGAGGTCGACACCGTGGTGGCCGACAACCGACGCGGCGCCGAGCAGCTCACGGGCCTGCTCACCGCCGCCGGCCACCGTCGCATCGCGTTCATCTCGACCATCCGCCACCCCGGCGGGTTCCGTCGCGGCGACACCCTCGGCTCGTCGTCGGTCGCCGACCGCGTGCAGGGATTCACCGACGCACTCGAGGGCGCCGGCATCGCCGACCCCGAGTCGTTCGTGCACCTGAACGCCCGACAGGAGGGCGTCGAGCCGCTCGCCCGGCGCCTCCTCGAGGACCGCGACCGCGGCATCACCGCCATCGTCGCCTCCGACAGCCTCATCGCGCTCGGGGTCTTCCGTGCAGCCCGAGCCCTCGGCCGCAGCATCCCGCACGACCTGTCGCTCGTCGCGTTCGACGACGCGGACTGGACGTCGGTCACCACCCCAGCGGTCACGGTGATGGCGCAGCCGATCCACGAGATCGGCGCCGAGGCGGCCCGGCTGCTCATCCGCCGCATCGGCGGCGACGGCGGGCCGGTCGTCACCCGCACGCTCCCCCAGCACCTCATCGAACGCGACTCGGTGGCGCCGCCGGCGCGGCGCTGAGCGGATGCCGCGAGCCCGCGCCCGCGACATCCGCCGACCCCGTGGCAGGTCGCCCGCCGCGCCTGCTGCGGCGGCAGCGGCTCAGTGCCCGACGTCGAAGACCGACTTGACCACGCCGTTCGAGTAGGCCTCGTGCTCGACGAGCTTGAGCGTGCCCTGCTCGCGCCCGCTGAAGAGGCGCTTGCCCTCGCCGAGCACGACGGGGAAGACGAGCAGGTGGTAGCGGTCGACCAGGCCGGCCTCGCCCAGCGCCTTCGCGAGCGTCGGGCTGCCGTGCACGAGGATGTTGCCGCCGTCGCCCTGCTTGAGCTCGGCGACCTCGTCGAGCGACCGCAGCACCGAGGTGTTGTTCCACTCGGGGTCGCTGAGCGTGGTCGAGACCACGTACTTCGGCATGGCGTTGTACTCGGCGAACTCGGCCATCTTCGGCCAGACCGGCGCGAACTCGTCGTAGCTCTGCCGTCCGATGAGCATGGCGCCGGCCTCGACCTGCTCGCGGCCCTTGATCTCATAGGCGTCCTCGACGAACGGCACCTCCTTGAAGGTCCAGCCGGCGCGCGGGTGCTCGCCGCCCCCGGGCGAGTCGACGACGCCGTCGAGGGTGATGAACTCGGTGACGATGAGGGTGCGCATGATGGTTCCTTCTCTGAACGTGCGAGGCGGGCGGTCCGTCTCTCATTCTGGACGTCGAACGGATGCCGCGGCGGATCGACATCGCCGGCGCGATTTCCTCCCGGTTGCGGCGGGCGTAGCGTGGAACCGTGCGCCCCGAGCCGGAGCCGGACCAGCCTCGCCAGGACGACGTGCTCGACGGCGCCGTCTGTTGGCTGGCCGACGGTGAGCACCTTGCCACCGGTGTCACCGTCCCCGCCGCTGCCTGCGCTGCACCCGGTGAAAGCCAAGCCGGCGGCGACCAGTAGGGCGCCTGTGGCGAGGATGCTCTTTCGCATTTCCATG
>NZ_WJSP02000156.1 GCF_009720255.1 Agromyces humi
GCCCACCCGCGGCAGCACCGAGTCGACGTGCCGCGGCATGTCGGCGCCGAGCACGCGCGCGTCGCCGGCCGTCGCCGCGACGAGGCCCAGCAGCATCCGGATCGTGGTCGTCTTGCCCGAGCCGTTCGGCCCGAGGAATCCGAACACCGCGCCCTCGGGCACGGCGAGGTCGAGTCCGTCGACGGCGAGTTGCGAACGGAAGCGCTTGGTGAGGCCGTGCGTCTCGATCGCCAGTGCGGTCACGCGCGGCGCCCGTCAGCGACCGCTCGCGGCGGCGTCGATCAGGCGCTCGGGCGTCACCGCGCCGACGAGCACGCGCCCGTCGTCCGCGAAGAACACCGACACGAGCGAGGTGCTGAGGATGCGTCCGCCCTCGACGGGCTGGGTGAGCGTGTCGAGCATGCCGGATGCCTCGCCGAGGCCGCCGCCCGCGGCATCCGCCCAGCCGCGGCATCCGGCTCAGTGGTACCGGCCGCTGTAGGCGTTGATCGCGGGCTGGCCGCCGAGGTGCGCGTAGAGCACGTTCGAATCGCGGGGGATCTCGCCGCTCGTGACGAGGTCGATGAGCCCCGCCATCGACTTGCCCTCGTACACGGGGTCGAGGATGACGCCCTCGAGGCGGCCGGTGAGCCGCATCGCCTCGTCGGTCGACTCGACCGGCACCCCGTAGAGCTCGCCCGCCCAGCCCTCGAGCACGGTGATCTCGTCGTCGCGCAACTCACGTCCGACCTCGATCAGCGCGGCGGTGTTGCGGGCGATGCGGGCGACCTGGTCGCGGGTCTCGTCGATCTTCGCCGAGGCGTCGATGCCGAGGACGCGCCGCTGGGGTCCGCCGAAGTTCTGCTCCAGGTCGGCGAACCCGGCGATCATGCCGGCGTGCGTGGACCCGGTGACCGAGCACACCACGATCGTGTCGAAGAACACGCCGACCTCGCGCTCCTGCGCGGCGACCTCGTGCGCCCAGTTGGCGAAGCCGAGCCCGCCGAGCCGGTGATCGGATGCCCCGGCCGGGATCGCGTACGGCGTGCCGCCACGCTCCTCGACATCGGCGATCGCCTGGCGCCACGAGTCCTTGAAGCCGATGCCGAACCCGGCCGGCGAGAGCCGGACATCGGCGCCCATGAGCCGTGACAGCAGGATGTTGCCGACCCGGTCGTTCACGGCATCCGGCCAGTCGACCCAGTGCTCCTGCACGAGCACGGCCTGCATGCCGAGGTGCGCGGCGACCGCGGCGACCTGCCGCGTGTGGTTCGACTGCACGCCGCCGATCGACACGAGCGTGTCGGCGCCCTTCGCGAGCGCATCGGGCACGAGGTACTCGAGCTTGCGGGTCTTATTGCCGCCGAAGGCGAGGCCGCTGTTGACGTCGTCGCGCTTCATCCAGACGCGGGCGCCGCCGAGGTGGTCGCTGAGCCGGTCGACCGGATGCACCGGGCTCGGCCCGAACGTCAGCTGGTGGCGTGGGAAGTCGGCGAGTGCCATGGTGCTCCTCTGGTGGGGTGATGCGTGGTGCCGGGCGAGGAGTCCGACGACGTCGGCGGCGAACCGCGGATCCCACTGCAGCACGCGGTCGAGGCCCGGGTGGTCGAAGTCGGCGAGGGCGAGACTCGTGCGAGCGGCCAGCTCGCCGAGGCGCGCGACGACGGTCGGGGAGAGGGACGAACCGCCCGTGAGGGTGCCGCCTGAGAGGTACGCGATGAGGCGGATGCTGCGCCGCCCCTCGCTCGTGTCGGCGAGGATCGAGCGCGACCGGCCTTCGGCATCCGTCGTCGTGACGGCGACGCGGAGGTGCGGCGCGGCGGACGCGACGCGGGCGGCGGCGAGCTCCTGCGCGGCGAGCTCGACCGCGCTGAAGGCCGGGTTCGCGATCTTCACGACGCCGATGGGCTCGGCCCCCTGGTCGGCACCGCGGGCGCGCACCAGGAAGTTCTGGTCCTGCTGGCTGCCGAGCGGGGTGAGCTCGACGTCGAGGCCCCACGCCGCGCGCACGATCTCGGCCACCTCTCGGGCCGGCAGTCGCGGCGCGGGCAGCTCGCCGGTGCTGAAGAAGTCGAATCCGCGTGCTGCGACGCGCTCGCCCGGCTGCGACATGGTGCCCCTCTCCGCTTCGACGATAGCCACTCGGGGCCGGGCGAGGGGTGAGTGGCGACGCCTACGAGCGTGCGGGCACGGACCGCCGCCGCCGCAGCTCCACCGCCACCCGCACCGCGACCGTCACGACCACGACGGCCACCGTGGCGATGATCGCGGTCACGCCGACGACCGTCGACGACGGCTCGTCGGTGAGGCGGGCGACGGCGATCCAGGCGAGACCCCAGCCCAGCGAGAGCGTCGGGGCGACGCGACCGCGGTCCCAGACGGCGAGGGCGATGCCGATGAGCCCGGCGACGGCGACCACGATGACGGCCCACGTCTCGGGCGGGATGCCCCAGCCGTCCCAGCCGGTCGCGGTGAGGGCGGCGGTGACGTTCGCCGCGGTCGCCACGATCACCCAGCCGAGGTAGAGGCCGATGGTGCCGTCGGTCACGATCGCGTCGAGGGCGTTCTTCGGCGGCATCGCGAGGCAGATCCGGAACGCCGCGATCAGCACGATGAGCAGCGCCGCGATCACGGGGACGCTGAGCCAGAGCAGGTCGAACTGGATGCTGAGGATCCATGCGGCATTCAGCAGCAGCGACGCCGCCACGGGATATCCGAGCCGACGGTGCCTGGCATCGGTGCGCTGCCCGGGCAGGAACTGCCACACCGCGTAGGCGAGCAGCCCGAAGTAGATGACGGACCAGATGCTGAACGCGCCGGTGCCCGGCGCGATGAGCGTGGCGTCGGCCGCGAGCGCGCCGCCCGCCGCATCCTGCACCTGCTGCCCGCCCGCCGCGCCCGAGCCGATGAACGAGCCGATCACCGCCAGCACCGCGCTCACCGCCACCGTGAGCTGCCTCGCGAGGTCGTTGCGGGTGGTGCTGGTGGTCGTCGTGGTCGAGGACGTGGTGCTCATGGTCGCTCCTGCCGTCGTCTGGTGGATCCCGGTCGGGTTGCGTCGCCAGCCTAGGCAGGGGAGTGCCGCGCGCGCGTCGAACCTTCGGTTGACGACGCCGGCGGTCGCGCCCGCGCCGGTCAGCCCGGCGTCACGCGGACTCCGCCCCGAGCTCCTCGCGGATGCGGCGCAGGTCCTCCATGAGCGAGCCGACGAGGATCCAGTGGCCCGACGTCGGCGGCGCGATGACGAGCGCCGACGTGAGTGCCGGCGTCTCGGACGTGACCGGCTCGGGCTCGGGTTCGGCGACGCGGACGGCGAGGCGCACGTCGTGGGAGACCCGGCGCAGCTGCTCGGCGATGGCGCGCACGGTCGGCTCGCGATGCAGGGCGTCGTCGTAGTGGTCGGCGAACGCGCGCGTCATGCCGATCAGCTGCGTGACGATCGGGCTGAGCCGGTCGAGCAGGTCGCGCAGGGCGGCGAGCTCCTCGCGGTGCGCCGACCGGCGCGGGTTCAGGGTGAGCGACTCCTCGCCGGCGTCGATCGCCGCCTCCGCGGCATCCCGCATCGGCCGCAGCAGCCGGGCCTCGATCATCAGCGTCTCCACCTCGGCGGCGACCTGCGGCCCCTCGAGCGCCGCCGCGAGTCGATCGACGGATGCCGCGAGCTCGCCCCCGAGGCGGGCGACGTGCTCTCGGGCCGGTGCCACCGCCACGGGCGGCACGATGGCCACGTTGACGACGATGCCGATGGCCGCGCCGATCAGCGTCTCGAGCACGCGGTCGAGGGCGTACTCGGGCGAGGACGCGCCGAGCGCGAGCACGAGCATGGCGCTGATGGCCACCTGGTTCGAGGTGCCCGGCGTCATCTTCAGTGCCCAGGCCACGAGCATCGCGATGACGATCGCCAGCAGGATGATCCATGTGCTCTGCCCGAACACGAGCGAGATGCCCGTGGCGATCACGACGCCGAGGATCACCCCGATCGACCGCTCGACCGCCTTGCCGAGTGACTGGTTCACGCTCGGCTGCACGACGAGCAGGGCCGCGATCGCGGCGAACACGGGCAGCGGCCCGGGGATCAGCCAGCCCGCGATGAGCCAGGCGGCGATCGTCGCGACCGCCGACTTCGCCACCTGCAGCAGGGGGACCCGCTTCGTGGCCCGCAGCGTGGCCGAGATGCCCATGCCCCTCAGGCTAGCCGCGCGCCGGGGGGCTGGGCAGATGGGTCGCCCGCGGGTGAGAATGGGACGGTGCCACCCGGCACGCCCTTCGAGGACGAACGAGGTGTCACGCATGCAGCGATCCGTCTCCGCCCAGCTCACCCTGCAGGTCGCCGCTCCGGCGCGGCTCGCGTTCATCGTCGCCGCGGCGGCCCGGCCGCCCGCCGAGCGCCTCGCACTGCGGCACGACGGGGCGGCGATCGAGCCCCGCGAGGTGACGGATGCCGGGGGCACACGCATCCACGTCGTCGACGTCGCGCCCGGCACCGTCACGCTGCGGTACGAGGCCACCGTCGAGGGGCGTGCGGATGCGGCATCCGGGACCGAGCTCGAACTGCTGGAGTACCTCCGCCCGAGCCGCTACTGCGAGGCCGACCGGCTCGCGCCGACCGCCCACGCGGAGTTCGCGGGCCTGGACGGCGCCGACCTGCTCGCCGCCGTGAGCTCGTGGGTCGGCACCCGACTGAGCTACGTGCCGGGCTCGAGCCAGCCGACCGACGGCGCAGTGCAGACGCTGCTGGCCGGCCAGGGCGTCTGCCGCGACTACGCGCATCTCGTGATCGGGCTGCTGCGCGCGCTCGACGTGCCGGCCCGACTCGCCGCCGTGTACGCGCCGGGTCTCGACCCGATGGACTTCCACGCGGTGGCCGAGGCCCACGTCGACGGCACCTGGCACGTCGTCGACGCCACCACGCTCGCGCCGCGGTCGACGCTCGTGCGCATCGCGACCGGGCGCGACGCCGCCGACACCGCATTCCTCAGCTCGTACGGCGGCAACGTGACGCTGGAGTCCATGACCGTCACCGCGGTCGCCGACGAGCTGCCCGGCGACGACCTTACCCGGCTCGTGCGACTCGGCTGACGGACGCGGTGAGTCTCGCGCGCCCGGGCCGGCTCAGAGCGAGGCCAGCGCCTCGTCGATGGGATCGTCGCCCGAGACGAGCTCGAACTGGGTGCGGGATGCCGCGCCCGAGGTGAGCAGGGCGGCGATCGTCGCTGCGACATCCGCCCGGGGGATCGAGGCGCGAGGCACCGTCGTCGCGGCGCGCACGCGACCGGTGCCGGGCTCGTTCGTGAGCCCGCCGGGCCGCACGATGGTCCAGTCGAGGTCGCGCTCGCGCACCGAGGCGTCCGCTTCGCTCTTGGCGCGCAGGTAGAGCTGGAAGACGTCGTCGGACTCGGCGTCGAACTCGTCGGTCGCGATCGCGGACACGACGACGAGGCGGGGAACGCCGGCGGCCTCGGCCGCGTCGGCGAGCAGGATCGCCGCGTCGCGGTCGACGGTGAACTTGCGCTCGGCCGTGCTGCCCGGGCCCGCCCCGGCGGCGAACACCGCGGCATCCGCGTTCTTCAGCACCTGGCCCACCTCCTCGACCGACGCATGCTCGAGGTCGAGCACCACGGCGACGGCGCCCGTGGCGTCGACGTCGACACGTTGGTCGGGGTTGCGGATGATCCCGACCGGTTCGTGGCCGGCCTCCGCGAGCAGGCGTTCGAGGATGAGGGCGATCTTGCCGTGACCTCCGGCGATGACGACGCGCATCACCCCAGTCAACGCGGTGGGCGCGCCCGCCGCAAGCGGTTCTGACGGCGACACTGTGGCGGTCGGGCCCCGTGAATTCCGGACGGATGTCACACACCGCGCCCTTGGCACTCTCCCAAGGCGAGTGCTAATCTGGAGGTACTTGAGCGACATCGACTCAAGTCTTGGACACCGGCCCGACGAGGGCCGCGACACAGGGAGGAATGCCGATCATGGCCATGTACTGGGACCCGTTCCGTGACCTCGACCGCCTCGCTGCGAGCATGCTCGACTCCAGGCAGGGGCCGCGGGTGATGCCGATCGACCTGCACCGCGACGGCGACCACTACGTGTTGAGCGCCGACCTGCCGGGCGTCGACCCGGGCTCGGTCGACGTCGACATCGACGGTCAGCTGCTCACGATCCGCGCCGAGCGCACGCTTCGCTCCGACGAGCAGGCGCAGTGGCTCGTGCGCGAGCGCCCGAGCGGCTCGTTCCTTCGCCAGCTCACGCTGGGCGACGGACTCGACACCGCCGGCATCAGCGCCCACTACGAGAACGGCGTGCTGAGCGTCGTCATCCCGGTGAGCGAGCAGGCGAAGCCCCGCAAGGTCGAGGTGCAGTCCGTCTCGCGCGGCGAGCAGGCCGTCACGGCCGGCTCCGGCTCCGGCAGCTGACGCGATCGAACCACCGAGGAGCCCGCACCGCCGGCCGGCGGGGCGGGCTCCCGCCATGTGTGGTGCCCCGCCGTGACTCCCGGCTCGCCTCGGAGACGGTGGCCGGGTCTAGCGTGGAGCGCATGACGTCGCTCGCAACCGACCTCGAACACCTCGGCGCGGAGTTCTGGGAGTGGCGTGACGCCACCTCGTTCCGCACGTCCGACGACATCCCGCGCGTCGAACGCCCGGCGGGGTGGCTGCCGCGGTTCGACCGCGCCGCGATCCACGAGTTCACGCTCGCGCTCGCCGGGTTCGCCGACCGGTGGAAGGCGATCGACGCCGAGGGGCTCGGCGCGCTCCCCGTCGGCACGCAGGTCGATCACCGGCTGCTCGGCGCCGCGCTGGCACGCGTGCACTGGGAGCTCGTCGTGCTGCGCAACTGGGAGCGCGACGCGGTGTTCCTCACGTCGCAGGTCCTCGGCCCCTGGTTCGACCTGCTGCTCGCGCCGCCGCCGTTCGACGCGCGGCGGCAGGGCGACCTCGTGCGCGTTCTCGAGGCGATGCCCGACGCCGTCGCGCAGGCGATCGCCAACCTCGAGCGGGCGGGCGTCGCGACCCTCGCCCGGGTCGCCGCCGCCGACCTGCATGACATCGGCGCTCGACTGGCGTCCTCCGTCGAGGCGCTCGTGCCGTTCCTCCACCGGGTGACCTCCCGCTCGATCGGGGAGGCGCTGCCGGCGGCGAGCGACGCGCTCGAGCGGTTCCACGCGTGGCTCGACGCATCCGCCGACCGACTCGGCCCCGACGTGCCCGTCGGACGGGAGGCCTTCACGTGGTACCTGCGCCACGTCGCCCTCGTGACGCACGACCCCGACGAGCTCGTGCGCGCCGCGATGCAGGACGCGAGCCGCAGCATCGTCGCCGAGGCGGCGACGCGCGCCCGCTTCCGCGAGGTGGCCGAGCCGCCGCTCGCGGCCTCCGCCGAGGCGGAGTCGACGGCCGAGGCCGCGGCAGAGGCCGAGGTGCGCGCCTTCTACGAATCCGCGGGCCTGCTCTCCCAGCCCGAGACGCTGCGCCGCTACCGCTTCGCGCCGACGCCGCCCTACCTCGAGCCGCTCGCGTTCCTCGGCGTGAACGACGACCTCACGAGCGTCCGTCGCGTGGCCGACGACGCCACCTCCTACGTGCCCGAGCCGTCTGCCGACCTGCCGTACTTCGACGCGGCGAACGCGCGCGATCCGCGCCTCGGCATCATCCACGAGGGCGCGCACAGCCAGCAGCTCGCGCTGTCGTGGGCGCAACCGAACCCGCTGCGCCGGCACTTCATCGACTCGGTCGCCAACGAGGGCATCGCGCACTACAACGAGGAGCTCATGCTCACGGCGGGCCTCTTCGCCGATGCCCCGCACTCGCAGGTCATCGTGCACAACTTCATGCGGCTGCGGGCGTTGCGTGTCGTCGTCGACGTGAACCTCGCCACCGGGGCGTTCAGCCTGCCCGAGGCCGTCGACTTCTTCGTGCGCATGGTGCCGATGGACGTCGGCACCGCCACCGAGGAGACCGCTTACTATGTGGCGACGCCCGGCCTTGCGATGTCGTACTTGGTCGGCAAGCACGCGGTCATGCGATTGGTGGCGGATGCCGCGGTCGCGGCCGCGCTCGACGGCACCGAGTTCTCGCTCCGCGAGGTGCACGACGTCGTGTGGCGCAACGGCAACGTGCCGATGTCGCTGCTGCGCTGGGAGCTGCTCGGCGACCGAGGCGACGTGGATGCGCTCGACGCCGCCGGCCCGTGGTGGGAGTCGGCGCCGGCGGGTGCGGAGGTCAGCGGGCGCTGAGGTCAGCGAGCGCGGCGCACGGTCAGC
>NZ_WJSP02000157.1 GCF_009720255.1 Agromyces humi
ACGCGGGCCGCCTGCTCCGCCGCCGGCCGGTAGAGCTCCTCGACGTACTGGCGCACCATGCGGTCCGCGCCGAGCTGCGGCACCAGCGTCGCGAGCGTCTGCCGCACGCGGCGCACCCACTCCACCGGAACCCCGTCGGCGTCGCGCTCGTAGTACCGGGTCGCGACGCGATGCTCGAGCAGCTCGTAGAGGGCGGCCGCCTCGAGGGCGTCCCGCTCACCCGAGTCGCCCGCGGCATCCGCCGACGGGATCACCCAGCCGTAGTCGTCGCCGGCGAACTCGGCCCACCAGCCGTCGAGGATCGACAGGTTCAGGGCGCCGTTCATGGCCGCCTTCATGCCCGACGTGCCGCAGGCCTCGAGCGGCCGCAGCGGGTTGTTCAGCCACACGTCGCACCCGGGATAGAGCAGTTCGGCCATGCCCATGTCGTAGTCGGGGAGGAACACGATGCGGTCGCGCAACTCGGGCTGCTGCGCGAACTGCACGAGCTGCTGGATGAGTCGCTTGCCCTCGTCGTCGGCCGGATGCGACTTGCCGGCGATCACGAACTGCACCGGCCGCTCGGGGTTCGTCAGGATCGACTTCAGCCGCTCGGGGTCGCTCAGCATGAGCGTGAGGCGCTTGTACGTCGGCACGCGCCGGGCGAATCCGACGGTGAGCGTGTCGGGGTCGAGCACCTGGGTGAGCCACTTCGGCGCGGACGCCCCGTCGTGCTGCTCGGCCCAGGATGCGGCGAGCCGGCGCCGCGCGTCCTCCACGAGCTGCAGCCGCATGCCGCGCTTCACGGCCCAGAACTCGGCGTCGCTCACGGCGGGACTCGTCCAGTCGGCGTGCTCGGTGTCGCCCGTGCCGAGGCGAGCCTCGGCCAGGCCCAGCAGGGCGGGGTCGGTCCACGTCGGGGCGTGCACGCCGTTCGTGATCGACGTGATCGGCACCTCGTCGGCGTCGAAGCCCGGCCACAGGTCGCCGAACATGCGCCGGCTGACCTGCCCGTGCAGCTTGGAGACGCCGTTGGCCCGCTGCGCGAGCCGGAGGCCCATGACCGCCATGTTGAAGGCGCTCGTCGACGGCTCGGCCCCTGGCTCGACGCCGAGCGCGAGTGCGTCAGCCGGGTCGACGCCCGGCAGCAGCGAGCTCGTGAGGTATCGCTCGACGAGCGCGCGGTCGAAGCGGTCGATGCCCGCGGGCACGGGCGTGTGCGTCGTGAAGACGGTGCCGGCACGGACGAGTTGCAGCGCCTCCGAGAACGAGCAGCCGTCGGCGATGTGCATCGCGATGCGCTCGAGCCCGAGGAAGCCGGCATGGCCCTCGTTCATGTGGAACACGTCGGGAGCGGGCGTGCCGCTCAGTTCGGTGAAGGCGCGCACCGCCCGAGCCCCGCCGATGCCGAGGAGGAGTTCCTGCAGGAGCCGGTGCTCCCCGCCCCCGCCGTAGAGGCGGTCGGTGACCGAGCGCAGCTCGTCGGTGTTCGCCGGGATGTCGGTGTCGAGCATGAGCAGCGTGATGCGACCCACCGCCGCCTTCCAGACCCGGGCGTGCAGCGACGCCTCGTCGGGGAGCGCGAGCGTGACCTGCACGGGCGAGCCGTCGGGTCGGCGGAGGACCGACAGCGGCAGGCCGTCGGGATCGAGCACCGGATACCGCTCCTGCTGCCAGCCGTCGGGCGAGATGGACTGCGCGAAGTAGCCGGCCTTGTAGAACAAGCCCACGCCGATGAGCGGCACCCCGAGGTCGGAGGCCGCCTTCAGGTGATCGCCGGCGAGGATGCCCAGGCCGCCGGAGTACTGCGGCAGGGCGGCCGTGATGCCGAACTCGGGCGAGAAGTACGCCACGGCGCGCGGTGCGTCGGTTCCGAGCGACTGGAACCAGCGCGGCTGCGACAGGTACTCTCGGAGGCTCGCGCGTTCGCGCTCGGCCCACTCCACGTATCCCGCGTCGCCCGCGAGCTCGTCGAGCCTCGCCGGGTCGACCTCGCCGAGGAACGCGCCGGGGTCGCGCCGGGTGCTGCGCCACAGCTCGGGGTCGATGTGCTCGAACAGGCGCTTCGTCGGCTCATGCCATGACCACCGGAGGTTGCCGGCGAGCTCCTCGAGGGCGGACAAGGAGCCGGGCACGACGGCACGGACGGTGAACTTGCGGATCGGCTTCACGGGCTCCACCCTAGGTCGCCGGCGTGACGAATGCGTGAACGCGCCGACCCGCCCGATCGCGACGCACGGGCCATTCCGCGCTACGGTCGGAAGGTGACCTCCCGAGACGTACTGGCCGGCCGGATCCCGGTGACGCGGGTCACCCCCGCCCTCCCCGACGAGCGCTGGAGACCCAAGGCCTTCGAGGGCGAGGTGGTGCCGTTCCGCGCGACGGTGTTCCGCGAGGGCCACGACCAGGTCGGCGCGATGCTCGTGCTCACCAGCCCGTCGGGCACCGTACGGCACGTGCGCATGTCGCCGCTCACGGCGGGCACCGACCGGTGGGAGGCCTGGGTGCTCCTCGACGAGCGGGGCGTCTGGCACTGGCACGTCACCGGCTTCGACGACGAGATTGCCACCTGGCGGCACGACGCCGCCCTGAAGATCGACGCCGGCGTCGACGCCGAGCTGATGTACGAGATCGGTGCGCGCCTCCTCGACCGGGCGGCGGCCGAGAAGGCCCGGCCCATCGCGGCTCGCCGCAAGCTCACGGCCCTCGCGGCCGCGCTGCGCGACGACGCGGCATCCGTCGACGACCGCCGGCCGCTCGTCGATGCGCCCGCGCTCGACGTCTTCACCGCCTGGCCGCTCGCGAAGCTCACGAGCGACTCGCCCGAGCGCGAGATCCTCGTCGAGCGCCGGCGCGCGGGCGTCGGCTCGTGGTACGAGTTCTTCCCCAGGTCCGAGGGCGCGCGGCGGCTGAAGGACGGCAGCTGGAAGAGCGGCACGTTCCGCACGGCGATGAAGCGGCTCGACGGCGTCGCGGCGATGGGCTTCGACGTGGTGTACCTGCCGCCGATCCACCCGATCGGCGTGACGAACCGCAAGGGCAGGAACAACACCCTCGATCCAGGGCCGAACGATCCGGGCTCGCCGTGGGCGATCGGCGGCGCCGCCGGCGGGCACGACGCCGTGCACCCCGACCTCGGCACCCTCGCCGACTTCCGCGCCTTCGTGCGGCGCGCCGCCGCCCTCGGCATGGAGGTGGCCCTCGACCTCGCGCTGCAGGCCTCCCCCGACCACCCGTGGGTGGCGGAGCATCCCGAGTGGTTCACGCAGCTTCCCGACGGGACCATCCGCTTCGCGGAGAACCCGCCGAAGAAGTACCAGGACATCTACCCCGTGAACTTCGATGACGACCCCGAGGGCATCTTCGTCGAGGTGCTGCGCATCGTGCGGCACTGGATGAAGCAGGGCGTGAAGATCTTCCGGGTGGACAATCCGCACACGAAGCCCCTCATGTTCTGGGAACGGCTCATCGCCGCGGTCAACGCCGAGGACCCCGACGTGGTGTTCCTGGCCGAGGCGTTCACCCGCCCGGCGATGATGCAGGCGCTCGCCATGGCGGGCTTCCAGCAGTCCTACTCGTACTTCACGTGGCGCAACACCAAGGAGGAGCTCGAGGAGTTCCTCACCTCGGTGTCGCAGGAGACGGCCGACTTCATGCGGCCCAACCTGTTCGTGAACACGCCCGACATCCTGACCGAGTACCTCCAGTTCGGCGGCCCGGCGGCGTTCACGGTGCGCGCGACGATCGCGGCGACCGCGGCGCCCACGTGGGGCGTGTACGCCGGGTTCGAGCTGTTCGAGTCCGTCGCCCGGCCGGGGGCCGAGGAGGCGATCGACAACGAGAAGTACGAGTACAAGCCGCGCGACTTCGCCGCCGCGGAGGCCGAGGGCCGCTCGCTCGCCCTCTACCTCGGCATCCTCAACGCGATCCGCGCCGCCCACCCGGCGCTCGCCCAGTTGCGCAACATCCACTTCCACAGCAGCGAGGACGACGCCGTGGTCGTGTATTCGAAGCACCTCCCCGGGCGGTTCACGCCCGACGGGCGCGACGACACCGTCATCGTGGTCGCGAACGTCGACCCGCATTCCGTGAGGGAGACCACCGTGCACCTCGATCTCGCCGCCATCGGGCTCACCCCCGGCATCCGCTTCGAGGTGGAGGACCTCGTCACCGGCGACCGCTGGGACTGGGGTGACGCCAACTACGTGCGCCTCGACGCCTTCACGCGTCCGGCGCACATCCTCCACGTGGTGCGAGGCAGCGATGACTGAGCGGATGCCGCAGGCCGGCCCCGAGGTCGACGATGCGCAGCTCGCCGAAGTCGCCGAAGGACGACACGCCGATCCGCACTCGGTGCTCGGCCAGCACGGCTTCGAGCTGCCGGGCACGCCCGGCGTGCACACGGTCATCCGCACCCGGCGGCCGCTCGCCGACCGGGTCGACGCGCTGCTCGACGGCGGCGAGGTGCTGCCGCTCCGGCATGTCGGCTACGGCATCTGGGCGGGAGCCGGTGACTTCGGCCCCGTCGACTACCTCATCCGCGCTCGCTACGGCGACGACGAGTGGACGAGCGACGACCCGTACCGGTTCGCGCCCACGATCGGCGAGCTCGACCTGCACCTCATCGGCGAGGGCCGGCACGAGCAGCTGTGGCAGGTGCTCGGCGCCCACCACCGCGAGCACTGGGGCGTCGACGGCGGCGTGCGCGGCACCTCGTTCACCGTCTGGGCGCCGCGCGCCGGGGCCGTCCGGGTCGTGGGCGAGTTCAACCGCTGGGACGGCACCGGACACGCGATGCGGAGCATGGGCGGCACCGGCGTGTGGGAGCTCTTCGTGCCCGAACTCGAGCCCGGCACGATCTACAAGTTCGAGATCCTCACCCCCGCCGGGCACTGGATCATGAAGGCCGACCCGATGGCCAGGCAGGCCGAGATCGCACCGTCGACGGCATCGGTCGTCAGCGTGAGCTCCTACGAGTGGGGCGACGGCGAATGGATGTCGCGGCGTGCCGTCACCAACCCGCACGAGCGGCCCATGAGCACGTACGAACTGCACCTCGGCTCGTGGCGGCCCGGACGCGGCTACCGCGACGTCGCCGACGAGCTCATCGAGTACCTCGACTGGCTCGGGTACACGCATGTGGAGTTCATGCCGCTGGCGGAGCATCCGTTCGGCGGATCGTGGGGCTACCAGGTCACCGGCTACTACGCGATCACCTCGCGGTTCGGCAGTCCCGACGATCTGAAGTACCTCATCGACCGGCTGCACGGGGCGGGCATCGGCGTGATCATGGACTGGGTTCCCGGCCACTTCCCGAAGGACGACTGGGCGCTCGCGCGCTTCGACGGCGAGCCGCTGTACGAGCATCCCGACCCCCGTCGCGGTGAGCAGAAGGACTGGGGCACGTACGTCTTCGACTTCGGCAACCCGCGGGTGCGCAACTTCCTCGTCGCCAACGCGCTGTTCTGGCTGGAGGAGATGCACGTCGACGGCCTCCGCGTCGACGCCGTCGCGTCGATGCTCTACCTCGACTACTCCCGCGAGGACGGTGAGTGGCTGCCCAACCAGTACGGCGGGCGCGAGCACCTCGAAGCCATCTCGTTCCTGCAGGAGGCCACGGCGACGGCGTACAAGCGCAACCCGGGCATCGTCATGATCGCCGAGGAGTCCACGTCGTGGCCGGGGGTCACGGCGCCGACGTCGTCGGGGGGCCTCGGGTTCGGCTTCAAGTGGAACATGGGCTGGATGCACGACACCCTGCAGTACATCTCGAAGGACCCGATGTACCGCGCGCACCACCACCACGACCTCACCTTCTCGTTCCTGTACGCGTTCAGCGAGCACTTCGTGCTGCCCATCAGCCATGACGAGGTCGTGCACGGCAAGGGCTCGCTCATCCGCAAGATGCCGGGCGACCACTGGCAGCAGCTCGCCAACGTGCGCGCCTATCTCTCGTACATGTGGGCGCACCCCGGCAAGCAGCTGCTCTTCATGGGCCAGGAGTTCGGCCAGCTCTCCGAGTGGAGCGAGGAGCGCGGCCTCGACTGGTGGATCCTCGACCAGCCTTCCCACCGCCAGCTCGCCGAGTTCGTGGGCGCGCTGAATCGCGCCTATCGTGAGACCGCGGCGCTGTGGCAGCTCGACGACGACGCCTCGGGGTTCGAGTGGATCGAAGGCGGCGCCGCGAACGAGAACGTGATCGCGTTCATCCGCTACGACCGCGACCGCCGGCCGCTCCTGTGCGTCGTCAATTTCGCCGGCCGGCCGCACGAGGGCTTCCGCCTCGGCCTGCCGACGGCCGGGCGCTGGATCGAGGTGCTGAACTCGGATGCCACGCAGTTCGGCGGCTCGGGCGTGGGCAACCTCGGCGGGGTCGAGGCGACGGAGGACCCGTGGTCGGGCCGCCCCGCATCGGCGTCGTTCACCCTGCCGCCGTTGGCAGCGGTGTGGTTCACGCTCGAGCGCTGAGGCCCTGGCCCTGCGCGGCCCGGCCTCGACGGCTTCGCTGCTGAAGCCTCAGTACAACAGGTTCGTGAGGCGCCGGCGCGCCGCGATCACGCGGGGATCGTCGGTGCCCACGACCTCGAACAACTCCACGAGCCGCTCGCGGACGGCCCGCTTGCCGTCGGCGTCGAGCTTCGGGAACAGCGTCAGCAGGCGGTCGAACGCGTCGTCGATGTGCCCGCCCGAGAGGTCGAGGTCGGCGACGTCGAGCTGCGCGCCCAGGTCGTCGGGTGCCGACGCGGCCGCATTGCGGATCGCGTCGAGGGTCTTGCCCTGCAGACGCCAGAGCAGGTTCGCCTGCGCCAGGCCGGCGACGGCGAGCGAGTCGCGCGGATCCTGGGCGATCGCGGTGCGGTACGCGGATGCCGCGGCCTCGAAATCGCCGCGCTCGATCGCGTCGTACGCCTCCTGGTGCAACGGGGGCAGCGGTGGCTCGACGGGTTCGGCCGGGACGTCGCCGGGCTCCCCGCCGGCCTCGACCTGTCCCGAGACCCCGTGCTGGGCACCGAGTTCGAGCAACTGGTCGAAGACCTGCTCGATCACGTCGTCGGGCTGCGCGCCGGCGAACAGCGGCACGGGCTGGCCGGCGACCACGGCGACGACGGTGGGGATCGCCTGCGCCTGGAAGGCCTGCACCAGCTGCGGGCTCCGGTCGGCGTCGGCCGCAGCGAGCACGAGGCGTCCGGCGCGCGCCCTGACCAGCCGGTCGAGGGTCTCGACGAGGGCGACCGACTGCTCGCTCCACGAGGCCCACAGCACGACCACGACGGGAACGGTGCGCGAGAGTTCGAGCGTGGCGCCGAAGGCGGCGTCGTCCGTCTCGAAGACGATGGCATCCCCTGCGCGGGCTCCCGAGGCCGAGTCGGGCGCATCACCCGGCTGCCGCTGCGCCGGTGGGCGCTGCACGAGGGAGGACAGGTCGACGGCGCCGCGAAGGCCGCTCGGCTGGATGGGGTCGCTCACGGTATCTCCGATGCTCCGATCAGGCTCTCGGACCAGCCGAGGAGGCGGATCTTCTCGTCCGAGCCGACGCCCGGCACGTAGAACAGCAACTGCACGCCGATCACGCGCTGCACGCCCTTGGCGCTCTTTTCGACGAAGCCCGAGAGGGCCCGGCCCGGCGCACCCTCCTGGAAGCCGATGGTGCCGCCGTCGTTCGGCGTGACCTTCTCCGTCTGCTCGATCGACACGCTGACGAGCGCGCCGGAATCGTTCGTGGCGAGTGCCACCGTGGGGCTCGCCCCGACGGCGTTCGAGAAGGCGACGTCAGCCGTCGGCGGAAGCGCATCGCTGATGGCCTGCTGGCCGGTCGGCCCGAGCTGCTCGCGGAGTGCGTCGCCCTCGGCGTCGAACATCGTCGCGAACTCGGATGCGTCGCCCTTCAGGAGCACATCCGCGTAGGCCGCGGCCACCTGTCCGGGCTCCATCACCAGGCCCTTGAACTCGGGCGAGATGAGCGGCGCGCCGATCGAGGCCGGGGCGACCTCGGGCACGTCGGCATCGGGCGCCAGGGACATCGCGTAGACGATCTTGTAATTGTCGCGCGGGGTCGCCTGCTGGAGCACCAGCGCGGTCGGCGCCACGGTGGGATCGTCGCTGTTCGTCGCGATGGTCAGCACCGTGCGGCCGCTGGCCGGCCAACCGGCCACCTGCTGCGGGAGGGTGAGCGTGAGCGGCGACGCCGGGATCGGCGGCAGCGCGGGGTGGTCGGGCAGGGTGCCGCGGATCGCGTAGTTGGCCTGGCGGGCGG
>NZ_WJSP02000158.1 GCF_009720255.1 Agromyces humi
GCAACGGCGGCGGCGTCGGCCGCGGAGCCGCGCGGGCGCGGTCGACGGGAGCGGGCCGCCCGCGGCATCCGCCCCGCCCGTGATCGCGCGACCGGCCAGGGTACGACGAAGGGCCCCGGATCACTCCGGAGCCCTTCGGTCGTATCGGCGACTAGCTGTAGTTGCCGGGGGTGAAGTCGTCGCTCGAGAACGCGTCGAAGTCGACGAAGCTGAGGTCTCCCTCGGCGAAGGCCGCGTCGTCGGCGAAGATGCGGTTCGGGTACCGCTCCGCCTTCGCCTCCTCGGTGGCCTCGACCGCGACGTTCCGGTACTTGTTCAGACCGGTGCCCGCGGGGATCAGCTTTCCGATGATCACGTTCTCCTTCAGGCCGACCAGCGGGTCGGACTTGCCCTCCATGGCGGCCTGCGTGAGCACGCGGGTCGTCTCCTGGAAGGACGCGGCCGACAGCCACGACTCGGTCGCGAGCGAGGCCTTGGTGATACCCATGACCTCCTGGCGAGCCGACGCCGTCTTCTTGCCCTCGGTGAGCGTGGCGCGGTTGATCTCGTTGTACTTCGAGCGGTCGACGAGCTCGCCGGGCAGCAGGTCGGTGTCGCCGTGGTCGACGACGGTGACCTTGCGCAGCATCTGGCGCACGATGACCTCGATGTGCTTGTCGTGGATCGGCACGCCCTGCGAACGGTAGACGTCCTGGACGCCGTCGACGAGGTGCTTCTGCACCTCGCGGACGCCCTTGACCCGGAGGACCTCCTTCGGGTCGACGGTGCCGACGATCAGCTGCTGGCCGAGCTCGACGTGCTGGCCGTCCTCCACGAGCAGCGTCGAACGCTTGAGCACGTTGTACGCGATGGGCTCGTCGCCGTTGTCGGGCGTGAGGATGACCTTGCGCTGACGCTCGGTCTCGTCGATCGTGATGCGACCCGGGGCCTCGACGATGGGCGACGCACCCTTGGGGGTACGTGCCTCGAAGAGCTCCTGCACGCGGGGAAGACCCTGCGTGATGTCGTCGGCCGAGGCCGAACCACCGGTGTGGAAGGTACGCATCGTGAGCTGCGTGCCGGGCTCGCCGATCGACTGGGCCGCGATGATGCCGACGGCCTCGCCGATGTCGACGAGCTTGCCGGTCGCGAGCGAACGGCCGTAGCACTTCGCGCAGACGCCGACCGCCGACTCGCAGGTCAGCACCGAACGGACCTTGATGGTCTCGACGCCGGCACCGAGCAGCTTGTCGATGAGCACGTCGCCCACGTCCTCGCCGGCCTCGGCCACGACCTCGCCCTTGGCGTTCACCGCGTCGGCGGCGAGGCTGCGGGCGTAGACCGCGTTCTCGACGTTCGGGTCGCGGACGAGCTCGCCCGTGGCATCCGTCGTCGCGATCGCGAGGTCGAGGCCACGGCCGGTGCCGCAGTCGTCCTCGCGGATGATGACATCCTGCGAGACGTCGACCAGACGACGCGTGAGGTAGCCCGAGTCGGCCGTACGGAGGGCCGTGTCGGCCAGACCCTTCCGGGCACCGTGGGTCGCGATGAAGTACTCCGCCACCGACAGCCCCTCGCGGTACGAGGAGATGATCGGGCGGGGGATGATCTCACCCTTCGGGTTGTTCACGAGGCCTCGCATGCCGGCGATGTTGCGCACCTGCAGCCAGTTACCACGAGCACCCGACGTCACCATGCGGTTGATGGTGTTGTCGGTCGGGAAGTTCTCCTGCATGGCCTTGGCGACCTCGTCGGTGGCCTTCGTCCAGATCTGGATGAGCTCCTGGCGACGCTCGAGGTCGGTCGTCAGACCCTTCTCGAACTGCGACGTGACCTTGGCGGCCTGCTTCTCGTACTTCGAGACGATCTCGCCCTTGTTCGGCGGCGTCAGGATGTCGGAGAGCGCGACGGTCACGCCCGAACGGGTCGCCCAGCGGAAGCCGGCGTCCTTGATCCGGTCGAGGGTCGCGGCGACCTCGGTCTTCGGGTAGCGCTCGGCGAGGTCGTTGACGATCGCCGAGATCTGGCCCTTGCCGGCCTGCTGGTTGAAGAACGGGTAGTCGACCGGCAGCGCCTCGTTGAAGAGCGCACGACCGAGCGTGGTCTCCATGAGGAACGGCTTGCCCGACACGAAGCCCTCGGGCTCGTCGCCCTCGGCGAAGTGCAGCCCCTCGAGGCGGATCTTCACCGTGGCGTTGAGGTCGAGCGCGATGTCACCCGGACGGTTCTGGTCGAACGCGAGGATGGCCTCGGCGATCGACGAGAACGCGCGACCCTCGCCGGCTGCGCCGGGCTTGTGGGTCGTCAGGTGGTGCAGGCCGATGATCATGTCCTGCGTGGGCAGGGTCACCGGACGGCCGTCGGACGGCTTCAGGATGTTGTTCGACGCCAGCATCAGGATGCGGGCCTCCGCCTGGGCCTCGACCGACAGCGGCAGGTGCACGGCCATCTGGTCACCGTCGAAGTCGGCGTTGAACGCCGCGCAGACGAGCGGGTGCAGCTGGATGGCCTTGCCCTCCACGAGCTGGGGCTCGAAGGCCTGGATGCCGAGGCGGTGCAGCGTGGGCGCGCGGTTCAGCAGCACGGGGCGCTCGCGGATGATCTCCTCGAGCACGTCCCACACCTGCGGGCGCGAACGCTCCACCATGCGCTTGGCGGCCTTGATGTTCTGCGCGTGGCTCAGGTCGATGAGGCGCTTGATCACGAACGGCTTGAAGAGCTCCAGCGCCATCTGCTTGGGCAGACCGCACTGGTGCAGCTTCAGCTGCGGGCCGACCACGATGACCGAACGGCCCGAGTAGTCGACGCGCTTGCCGAGCAGGTTCTGGCGGAAGCGACCCTGCTTTCCCTTGAGCATGTCGCTCAGGGACTTCAGGGCGCGGTTGCCGGTGCCCGTGACCGGGCGACCACGACGGCCGTTGTCGAACAGCGCGTCGACGGCCTCCTGCAGCATCCGCTTCTCGTTGTTCACGATGATCTCGGGAGCCCCGAGGTCGAGCAGGCGACGAAGGCGGTTGTTGCGGTTGATCACACGACGGTAGAGGTCGTTGAGGTCGGAGGTCGCGAAGCGGCCGCCGTCGAGCTGGACCATCGGACGAAGCTCCGGCGGGATCACCGGCACCACGTCGAGCACCATCGCGGCCGGCGAGTTGCCGGTCTGCAGGAAGGAACTGACGACGCGGAGTCGCTTGATCGCGCGGATCTTCTTCTGGCCCTTGCCCTCGGCGATCTGCAGGCGCAGGTCTTCCGCCTCGGCGGCCAGGTCGAACGCCTCGAGGCGCTTCTTGATGGCCTCGGCGCCCATGTAGGCGTCGAAGTACATGCCGAAGCGGTCCTGGAGCTCGTGGAACACCGAGTCCTCGGGCTTGAGGTCGCCGACCTTGAGGGTGCGGAAGTCCTCCCACACGCGCTCGAGGTGCGCGATCTGCTCGTCGGCGCTCTTGCGGACGCCGGCCATCTCCTTGTCGGCGGCGGCCTCGGCGCGCTTCTTCTGGTCGGACTTGGCGCCCTCGGCCTCGAGACCGGCGAGCTCCTCCTCCTTGCGTGCCATGAGCGTCGCGATGCGGGCATCGCGCTGGTCGCCGATGGTCTTGATCTCGAGCCGGAGCTCGTTCTCGAGGCCGGGCATGTCGGCGTGACGACCCTCGTCGTCGACGTCGATCACCATGTAGGCGGCGAAGTAGATGACCTTCTCGAGGTCCTTCGGCGCCATGTCGAGCAGGTAGCCGAGGCGCGAGGGCACGCCCTTGAAGTACCAGATGTGCGTGACGGGGGCGGCGAGCTCGATGTGGCCCATCCGCTCACGGCGCACCGAGGACTTCGTGACCTCGACACCGCAGCGCTCGCAGACGATGCCCTTGAAGCGGACTCGCTTGTACTTGCCGCAGGCGCACTCCCAGTCGCGGGAAGGTCCGAAGATCTGCTCGCCGAAGAGGCCGTCCTTCTCGGGCTTGAGCGTGCGGTAGTTGATGGTCTCGGGCTTCTTGACCTCGCCATACGACCAACGACGGATGTCGTCGGCGGTGGCCAGACCGATGCGAAGCTCGTCAAAAGTGGTTGCGTCGAGCAATTTCTCTCCTAGAAAAATCTCAGTCGTCGTTCTGGCCGGGTTCAGATCTCGTCGATGTTCGACGACTCGAAGCGCGCGGAGATATTGATGCCGAGCTCCTCCGCTGCGCGGAAGGCCTCGTCATCGGTGTCTCGCAGCGAGACCGCGGTGCCGTCGGCCGAGAGGACCTCGACGTTCAGGCAGAGCGACTGCATCTCCTTCATGAGCACCTTGAAGGACTCGGGGATGCCGGGCTCCTGGATGTTCTCGCCCTTGACGATCGCCTCGTACACCTTGACGCGGCCGAGGATGTCGTCGGACTTGATCGTGAGGAGCTCCTGCAGCGCGTAGGCGGCGCCGTAGGCCTCGAGGGCCCACACCTCCATCTCACCGAAGCGCTGGCCACCGAACTGCGCCTTACCACCGAGCGGCTGCTGGGTGATCATCGAGTACGGGCCGGTGGAGCGCGCGTGGATCTTGTCGTCCACGAGGTGGTGCAGCTTCAGGATGTACATGTAACCGACCGAGACCGGGTACGGGAAGGGCTCGCCGGAGCGACCGTCGAAGAGCTGCGTCTTGCCGGTCGAGTCGATGAGGCGCTCGCCGTCGCGGTTCGGGAGCGTCGAGTCGAGCAGACCCGCGATCTCCTCCTCGAGGGCACCGTCGAACACCGGGGTCGCGACCTTGGTGCCGGGGGCGGCCTCGTGCGCGTCCTTGGGGAGCTTCTTGGCCCACGACGGGTTGCCCTCGACCTTCCAGCCCTGCTTCGCGACCCATCCGAGGTGGGTCTCGAGCACCTGGCCGAAGTTCATTCGGCCAGGGATGCCCAGCGGGTTCAGGATGACGTCGACGGGCGTGCCGTCGGCGAGGAACGGCATGTCCTCGACCGGGAGGATCTTGGAGATGACGCCCTTGTTGCCGTGACGGCCCGCGAGCTTGTCGCCCTCGGTGATCTTGCGCTTCTGGGCGATGTAGACGACCACGCGCTGGTTGACGCCGGAGCCGAGCTCGTCGTCGCCGTCCTGCGAGTCGAACACCTTCACGCCGATGATCGTGCCCTGCTCGCCGTGAGGCACCTTCAGGGACGTGTCGCGCACCTCGCGGCTCTTCTCGTTGAAGATCGCGCGGAGCAGGCGCTCTTCGGCGGAGAGCTCGGTCTCGCCCTTCGGCGTGACCTTGCCGACGAGGATGTCGCCGGGGCGGACCTCGGCGCCGATGCGGATGATGCCGCGCTCGTCGAGGTCGGCGAGCAGGTCGGGGCTGACGTTGGGGAGGTCACGGGTGATCTCCTCCTTGCCGAGCTTCGTGTCGCGCGCGTCGACCTCGTACTCCTCGATGTGGATCGACGAGAGCACGTCGTCCTTCACGAGGTTCTGGCTGAGGATGATCGCGTCCTCGAAGTTGTGACCCTCCCACGGCATGAACGCCACGAGGAGGTTCTTGCCGAGCGCGAGCTCGCCGTTGTCGGTCGCGGGACCGTCGGCGATGACCTCGCCGGCCTCGATGCGCTCGCCGGCCGAGACCACCACGCGGTTGTTGTACGACGTGCCCTGGTTGGAGCGGTCGAACTTGCGCAGGAAGTAGGTCTGGGTGCCGCCCTCCCCGAGCTGCACGGTGACCGAGTCGGCCGACACCTCGGCGACGACGCCCGCCTTGTCGGCGGTGATCACGTCACCGGCGTCGACGGCCGCGTAGCCCTCCATGCCGGTGCCGACGAACGGCGAGTCGCTGCGGAGCAGCGGCACGGCCTGGCGCTGCATGTTCGCACCCATGAGGGCGCGGTTCGCGTCGTCGTGCTCGAGGAACGGGATGAGCGAGGTCGCCACCGACACCATCTGGCGCGGAGAGACGTCCATGTAGCCGATGTCGCCGGCCGGGAACAGGTCGACCTCGCCGCCCTTGCGGCGGGCGAGCACGCGCTCCTCCTGGAAGTGGCCGTCGGCCTTCAGCGGCGCGTTGGCCTGGGCGACGATGTAGTCGTCCTCCTCCATCGCCGTGAGGTAGTCGATCTGCTCGGTGACCTTGCCCGAGACGACCTTGCGGTAGGGCGTCTCGATGAAGCCGAACGAGTTGATGCGCGCGAACGACGCGAGCGAGCCGATCAGGCCGATGTTCGGGCCTTCGGGGGTCTCGATCGGGCACATGCGGCCGTAGTGCGACGGGTGGACGTCTCGGACCTCGACGCCCGCACGGTCGCGGGAGAGGCCGCCGGGGCCGAGCGCGCTCAGGCGACGCTTGTGCGTCAGACCGGCGAGCGGGTTGTTCTGGTCCATGAACTGCGAGAGCTGCGAGGTGCCGAAGAACTCCTTGATCGCAGCGACGACGGGTCGCACGTTGATCAGGGTCTGCGGGGTGATCGCCTCGATGTCCTGCGTGGTCATGCGCTCGCGCACGACGCGCTCCATGCGGCTGAGGCCGGTGCGCACCTGGTTCTGGATGAGCTCGCCGACCGCGCGGATGCGACGGTTGCCGAAGTTGTCGATGTCGTCGACGTCGAGGCGGATGTCGACCGCCTTGCCGCCGCGGCGACCCGCGATGGTGGTGCGCTCGTCGTGGAGGGCGACGAGGTACTTGATCGTGGCGACGATGTCCTGCACCGTGAGCACCGAGTCGGTCAGCGGAGCCTCGAGGCCCAGCTTGTTGTTGATCTTGTACCGGCCGACCTTGGCGAGGTCGTAGCGCTTCGGGTTGAAGTAGAAGTTGTCGAGGAGCGCACGCGCGGCCTCGGCGGCGACCTGCTCGCCCGGACGGAGCTTGCGGTAGATGTCCTTGAGCGCCTCCTCCTTGGTGAGGATGTTGTCCTTCTCGAGGGTGAGCGCGATCGACTCGTAGCCGGCGAACTCCTCGAGGATCTCCTCGCTCGTGAGGCCGAGGGCCTTGAGGAAGACGGTCACGGACTGCTTGCGCTTGCGGTCGATGCGCACGCCGACCTGGTCGCGCTTGTCGATCTCGAACTCGAGCCATGCGCCACGGCTCGGGATGACGCGAGCCGAGTAGATGTCCTTGTCGGAGGTCTTCTCGGGGGTGCGCTCGAAGTAGACACCGGGCGAGCGGACGAGCTGCGACACGACGACACGCTCGGTGCCGTTGATGACGAAGGTGCCCTTGGGGGTCATGAGCGGGAAGTCGCCCATGAAGACGGTCTGCGTCTTGATCTCACCCGTGAGGTGGTTCATGAACTCGGCGTTCACGTAGAGCGGGGCGGAGTAGGTCTTGCCCTTCTCCTTGCACTCGTCGATCGTGTACTTCGGCGGCTCGAGCTCAGGGTTGGTGAACGAGAGCTGCATGGTCTCGCCGAGGTCCTCGATCGGGGAGATCTCCTCGAAGATCTCCTCGAGGCCCGTGTGCTCGGGCAGGTCCTGGCGGCCGGCCTCCTCGGCCTCGGCGACGCGTGCCTTCCACGCGTCGTTGCCGACCAGCCAGTCGAAGCTCTCCGTCTGGAGTGCGAGCAGGTCGGGCACGGTGAGGGTGTCGGTGACCTTTGCGAACGAGAGGCGGCTTGCGCCGCGTCCGTTCTTGGGGGTGGGCGTGGTCGCGTTGCGCGCAGCAGCCAAGTGAATAACCTCCATCGGCCCCGTCGGGCCGGTTCACTGTCGGTAGCGGAGAGTGGAACCCCTCAGACGTTTGCGGATGCACGAGGTCAGGAACCCCGGCACGCGAAGCCGACCGCAATATGAAGGCATGGTGGGTCTGGGAGCGCAAAGGTCAACTATATGTCATACGACGCGCCATGTCCAGCGAGATTCTTGATTTGTTCGTGGATCTCCGGTATAACCGCGCGGATGCCCCGCCGATTCCCCGTTCCGGCCGGGGAATCCGGCGGCTCGGGGGGCCGGATCGCGCGGTTCGCCCGGCGGATCGCGCGGCTCGCGCGGGCGCGGACGTGGCACGATGCAGGCATGTCGCACCCCCGCATCGAGTTCGAGGCCGATGTCTTCTCGCCGACGGGCCTCACGCTCCTCGTCGATGGGACGGCGCAGTCGCACGTGGATCCGGCCGATCCGACCCGGTTGTTCTTCGAGTACGTGCGACGCCTCGGCCACGTGCTCGATGCGGTGGCGCCCGAGGGCGAGCCGATCCGGGTGCTGCACCTCGGCGGCGGCGCGATGACGCTGCCGCGCTACGTCGCGGCGACCCGGCCGGGATCGCATCAACTGGTCGTCGAGCTCGACCCCGAGGTCGCGGC
>NZ_WJSP02000159.1 GCF_009720255.1 Agromyces humi
GGCGAAGGTCGTGGTCATCGGCGGCGGCGTCGCCGGCGAGCAGGCCGCGGCGACGGCGCTGGGCCTCGGCGCCGACGTCACGGTGTTCGACATCTCGCTGCCCAAGCTGCGCGAGCTCGACGCCCGCTACGACCACCGCATCAAGACGCTGGCCTCATCGCCCTACGAGATCGCGCGCCAGCTGAAGGACGCCGACCTCGTGATCGGCGCGGTGCTCGTGCCCGGCGCGGCGGCGCCGAAGGTCGTCACCGACGACATGGTCGCGGGCATGAAGCCGGGTGCCGTGCTCGTCGACATCGCGATCGACCAGGGCGGATGCTTCGAGGGCTCGCACCCGACGACGCACGCCGAGCCGACCTACCGGGTGCACGACGCCATCTTCTACTGCGTGGCCAACATGCCCGGCGCGGTTCCCGCCACCTCGACGCCGGCGCTCACGAACGCCACGCTGCCGTACGCGCTGAAGATCGCCGACCTCGGCTGGGAGGAGGCGCTGGCCGCGGACCCGGCGCTCGCGCTGGGCCTGAACGCCACCGCCGGCCGCCTCGTCAACGAGGGCGTCGCCGCCGCGCACGGGCTGGAGCTGCAGGCCGCGCGCTGATCGCGGCGCTCAGGCGTCGTCGGCCACGGTGACGGGCAGTCCCGCGCGGTACCACCCGACGATCCCACCCGTGACGTTGACGGCGTCGAAGCCCTGGGCCTCCAGGTACTGCGTGGCCTGGGCGCTCCGTCCGCCGACGTGGCACAGCACGTAGACCGTGCGATCGCGCGGCACCTCGCCGATGCGCTCCACGAGCGACCCGAGCGGGATGTGCTGCGCGCCGTCGATGCGGGCCCGCACCACCTCGTCGGGTTCGCGCACGTCGAGGATGTGGGCACCGTCGACGGCGTGCACCTCGGCAGGGGTGGTGGTCTGCATCGGGACTCCTTCGAGTGGGCGCGCGAGCGGTGGTGGTTCGTCGGGGCATCCGAACACAGCAGCATACCGGGGGTGTCGAAACGCCGCCGGAACCGGCGATGCTCCCTCGATTCCGTGCGAAGCCACGTATGGTGTCCGTGTGTGGCGGCTCGATCGGAACCATGACGAGGAGGACCTCCTCGGGTCCGAGTCGGATGCCGCCGCGGAGCAACTCACCCCGGATCCTATGCGACACGACACCACGAGCCCTGACGGAGTCAGCCTCGGCGACCCCGAACTCGTCGCCGGCAATGTTGCGGAGCCCGCGTGGCACCGCTGGCGCACCGAGCTCGCGGAGGTCGGCGGGCGGTCGCCGCTCGTGCGCTTCGTCGACACCCCGCGCACCCGCATCGAGCTGTCCACGACGCATCCGGGCGGCCTGCCGCAGTTCATCACCGGCAAGTCGACCCTGCTCTCGAGCCTCATCCGAGACGAGCTCGCCCTGCGCAACGCGCGCCTCGCGGCTGCGGAGATCACGCAGAAGGGCATCGAGCTCCGTTCGGTGCGGGGCATCGAGTCGGTGCACCTCGCGATCGGGCTCGCGTCGTGGCGCAACGCCGGCGAGGAGTACCTCGCGCCCGTGCTGCTCCGCCCCCTCGCGATCCGCAGGTACGGCCGCGACTTCGAGCTGAAGCTCAAGGGCCAGCCGTTCCTCAACCCGGCGCTCGCGCGCGAGCTGCGCGAGCAGTTCCAGATCACGCTCGACGCCGACGCGTTCGTCGCCCTCGCGATCACCAACGGGGTCTTCAAGCCGCAGCCCGTGATCGACCGCCTGCGCGGTCTCACCTCGCACCTGCCGTGGTTCCATGTCGCGCCACGACTCGTGGTGTCGGCGTTCGCCGAGGTCGGTCCGGCGATGGCCGATGACGTGCGACGGCTCGATCATCCGGTCATCGACGCCATCGCCGGCAATGCGGCCGCGCGCGCATCGCTCGCCGAGCAGGGCGAGCGCGCCCGACCCGTGCCGCAGGACCAGCGCCCGCCGTCGACCGATCACCTCCTCCTCGACGCCGACCCCGAGCAGGAGCAGGTCGTCGCCGAGATCGAGTCGGGCTCGTCGCTCGTCGTCAAGACACTGCCGGGCACCGGCGGCACCCAGACGATCGTCAACGCGATCGGGGCCCTCGTCGCCAAGGACAAGCGGGTCCTCGTGGTCGGCGCACGTCGTGCGAGCCTCGACGGCATCGCGCACCGGCTGGGCCAGGTCGGCCTGGGCGGTGCCGCGGTCGCCACGGCGAGCCTCCGACGCGACCTCATCCAGGCGATCTCCCGCAACGAGAAGGCCGAGCAGCCGCGGGTCGCCGACGTCGACGACGCGCTCGTACGTCTCCGCAAGGTGCTGCTCGACTACCGCACCGCCCTCACTCGCGACGACCCCGAGCTGCACGTGTCCGTGCTCGACGCCCTCGGGGAGCTCGCGAAGCTGGCGCAATTGCCCGAATCGCCATCCACGACCGCCCGGCTCGACCATGCCTCGCTCGTGGCGCTCGCCACCGACCGCGACCGCGTCGCCCACGACCTCGCCCGGGCCGCCGAGCTCGGCGAGTTCCGCTACGGCCCCGGCGATTCCCCGTGGTACGGGGCGTCGTTCACCTCCTCCGACGAGGCGACGCACGCGCACGACCTCGCGAAGCGGCTCGACGCCACGGAGCTGCCGCGTCTGCTCGAGCGCGGGCGGGCCCTCATCGCGCAGACCCGGCTCCGGCCGTTCGAGTCGGTCGCCGAGCTCGGCGTGTTCCTGCGCCTGCTCCTCGACGTGCGCGAGACGCTCGACCGGTTCCAGCCGTCCGTGTTCGACCGTCCGCTCGGCGAGCTCATCGCCGCCACGTCGGCCCGCCGCGACTCGCCGGGCATGTCCGGTCCCAATCGTCGTCGCCTGCGCCGCCTGGCGCTCGAGTACGTGCGCCCCGGGGTGCACGTCACCGACCTCAACGGGGCGCTCCGCGGCATCCAGCAGCAGCGCACCCTGTGGCAGCGCTATTCCGAGGCGGGCGCCATCCCGAGCGTGCCGGTCGGCATCGACGACGTGCACGTCGCCTTCCGCACCGTCGCCACCGACCTCGCCGCGCTCGACGCGCCGCTCGGGGTGGTGGGCACGCCCCGCCAGCTCGCCGCCAGCCCGGTTCGCGAGCTCCTGTCCGACCTGCGCGGCCTCGCGGCGGAATCCGAGGTGCTCACGAACCTCCAGGAGCGCACGGCCGTGCTCTCGCGCCTGCGCGAGCTCGGCCTCGACCCGCTGCTGCTCGACCTCGCCAAGCGCCACGTGCCGGAGCGCGCCGTCGCCGCAGAGCTGGAGCTCGCCTGGTGGCAGTCGGTGCTCGAGTCGATGCTCGCGGGCGACAAGGCGCTCCTCGGCGCGAACACGACGGTGCTCGACCGGCTCGAGGGCGACTTCCGCCTCGTCGACGAGGCGCACGCGTCAGCGGCCGGACCGCAACTGGCGTGGCACCTCGCCGAGAACTGGAAGGTCGCGCTCGTCGACCATCCCGACGAGGGGCAGCGCCTGAAGCGGATGCTCCGCGGCGACCGCGTGCGCCCCGCCGCGCTGCACGCCGAGACGCCGCACCTGTTCCGCACGCTCGCGCCGATCTGGCTGGCATCGCCCTACGAGGTGCCCGAGATCGACGACGCGATCCCGTTCGACACGGTCGTGCTCGTGGACGCGGGATCCACGACCATCGCCGAGAACCTGGGCGCGATCCGGCGCGCGCGCCAGGTCATCGCGTTCGGCGACCCGGTGACGCAGACGCCGACCGTGTTCGAGACCGGCATCGACGACTCGGAGCCCGGCTCGGCCGGCACCACCGAACACGGCGTCGACGCGCTGCACGCCGACTCCGCGCTCGCCCGGCTCGGCGAGCTGCTGCCCACGCTCACCCTCACGCGGAGCTACCGCGCCGGCGGGGAGGACCTCGCCGAGCTCGTGAACCGGCGGTTCTACGCCGGACGCATCCAATCGCTGCCGTGGGCGGGCAGCTTCCTCGGCCACGGGAGCCTCGGCCTCCACTACGTGCGCGGGAACGGGCTCCCCGACGCCGTCACGGGCACGGTCGAGAGCATCGACTCCGAGGTCGCGAAGGTGGTCGAGCTCGTCATGGACCACGCCGTGAAGCGGCCGCGGGAATCGCTCATGGTGATCACGGCGAGTGCCCGCCACGCGGCGCGCGTGCACCAGTCGGTGCTGGCGGCGTTCGCCAAGCGCACCGACCTGTCGGACTTCATCCTGAAGGACCGTGCCGAGCCGTTCACGGTGCTCACCCTCGAGCAGGCCGTGGCGCAGAGCCGCGATCGCGTCATCTTCTCCGTCGGCTACGGCCGCACCCCGCACGGGCGGCTCCTGTCGAACTTCGGGTCGCTGGGTGAACCCGGCGGCGACCGCCTCCTCGCCGTCGGCATGACGCGCGCCCGCCGGTCGATGGACCTCGTGTCCGCGTTCCGGCCCGAGGACATCGACGAGGAGCGCCAGTCCCACGGGGTGCTCGCGCTCGCCAACATCCTCAGCCAGACCGAGGAACGCGCCGCCGCCGCCGTCGACGGCGAGGCCGGGGCGTCGATGCTCGCCGACCTGGCCGCACGGCTCGCGCGCCGCGGCATCCGGGTCAGCGTCGACCATCGCGGCAGGCTTCCGCTCGCGGCCGCGCACGCCGGCAAGGCGGTCGTGGTCGAGACCGACGAGGCGTTCGAGGGCCTCAGCCTGCGCGAGTCACTGCGGCTTCGGCCCGACGTGCTGCGCCGGCTCGGCTGGCACTACCTCAGGGTGCACAGCTTCGAGCTCTTCGGCAATCCCGAGGCGGTCGCCACCCGCGTCGCCACCGTCCTCGGCAAGCCCGAGGCCAGTCCGGCGGATGCCGCGGCCAGCTGATGCCCGAGGAGCCCAGGCAGCGCGTGGAGCGCGCCGGCGGGAAGTCGCGCCGCGCACGACTCACTCCGGCCCCGGGGTCGGACCCGTCGCCCGAGCAGCCGGCAGCGACAGGAGCGGACGAGCCGCCGGAGCCCAAGCCGCCGCGCGGTCGCCCGAGCCCTGACGACGAACGGATCACGAGGGAGCGCCCGCCGCACTGGTGACCGGGACGACGTCGCGCCGACGGCGGCGTCGCCGAGGCGGTGCGGAGCGGTGCGAAGCGATGCCGAGCGGGAGACGCCTGACTATTCCGCGTGCTTGCCGGAGGTGGTCGCCCCGACCGGTTCCGTGCCGCCCGCGGGCAGGACGCGGTCGCGCTCGGCCAACAGGTCCCGGATCTCGGCGAGCAGCGTGATCTCGTTCTCGGGCTCGTCGGCGTCGGGAACTCCGGCATTGCGCTTGGCCGCGGTTCGATCCTTCAGGTGGTTCATCGGCATCACGAAGACGAAGTACACGACGGCCGCGACGATGGCGAAGGTCAGGATCGATCCGAGCACCGCGCCGAACTTCACGTCGGCCGTTCCGCCGTCGAGGGTCGGGATCGACCAGACCAGCGCCGTGTCGAGGCTGTCGGCGCGGAAGATCGCGCCGATCAACGGGTTGATGAGGTTGTTCACGATCGAGTTCACCACGGCGGTGAACGCCGCGCCGATGACGACGGCGACCGCCAGCTCGATCACGTTCCCGCGAAGGATGAACTCCTTGAACCCCTTGAGCACGCCGCCTCCTCGATCTGCGCCCCGCGCGGGCACGCCTAGGCCACGCTAGCCGACGAGCCCGATCCGGTCGATTTCGCGCTGCCCGACGCTCCCGACGAGCCGGTCGAGCCCGAGGACCCCGAGCCCGACGACCCCGAGCCCGAGGACCCCGAGCCCGACCCCGATGACGCGGTGCCCGACCCCGAGCCGCCCGACGCGGCATCCGACTTCCCCTTCGCCCCGTCGGCGCGGGAATCGGTGCGGTAGAAGCCCGAGCCGTTGAAGGTCACGCCGATGGTGTTGAAGAGCTTGCGCAGGCGACCCCCGCACACCTCGCACACGGTGAGGGCGTCGTCGGTGAAGGCCTGGTGGATGTCGAAGGCGTTGTCGCACTCGGTGCAGCGGTAGGAATACGTGGGCATGTGACTCTTCCGGATCGTGGTGCGCCGCTCAGAACGCGATGATGCGCGTGGGGGTGACGATGCCGTTGACGGCCTGGTCGTGCACCTCGCGCGGCACCCGCTCGACGAACTCGCTGTCGAAGACGACGGCGTACACCGGAGGACATTTTCCCATCGAACCGAGGGTCTTGTCGAAATAGCCCCGGCCCCAACCGAGGCGCATGCCCGTGACGTCGACCGCGGCGGCCGGCACGAGGATGAGGTCGACGTCGTTGATCGCCATCGGGCCGAGCAGCTCGCCGACCGCCTCGGGCACGCCGTGCAGGCCCTGCGTCTCGACCTCCTCCTCGCCGACGGTCCAGTCGAGCAGGCCGTCTTCCCGGGTGATCGGGAACAGCACTCGGATGCCGCGGGCCTCAGCCCAGTTCACGAACGGACGGGTGTCGGGCTCGGTCGGCATCGAGAGGTAGCACGACAGCGACTCGGCGTCGGTCGACCCGACGAGTTCCTGCAGACGGGCGGTGAATCCCTCGGTCGCGAGCTCCCGCTCGTGCGCCGGCATGTTCCGGCGGCGCTCCCGGAGCTCCGCACGCAGCACGCGCTTCTGGACGTCCGGATCGTCGGGCATGGCAGACATCCTAGGACGACGACGACTCCGCGTCGGCCCTGCGCCGTGTCGCGACATCCGGTTACGCTGTCGGCATGACTCAACGGATCACGAAGGCCGTCATCCCGGCCGCGGGCCTCGGCACGCGATTCCTCCCGGCGACGAAGGCGATGCCCAAGGAGATGCTCCCGGTCGTCGACAAGCCCGCGATCCAGTACGTCGTGGAGGAGGCCGTCGCGGCCGGCCTCGACGACGTCCTCATGATCATCGGTCGCAACAAGAACGCGCTCGCCAACCACTTCGACCGCGTCGCCGAGCTCGAGCACACGCTCGAGGAGAAGGGCGATGGCGCCAAGCTCTCGACGGTGCAGGAGTCGAGCGACCTCGCCGACGTGCACTTCGTGCGCCAGGGCGATCCGAAGGGCCTCGGTCACGCCGTCCTGCGCGCGCGCAAGCACGTCGGCGACGAGTCCTTCGCGGTGCTCCTCGGCGACGACCTCATCGACGCCAGGGACCCGCTTCTGACCCGCATGCTCGACGAGCACGACCGGCGCGGTGCGACGATCGTCGCGCTCCTCGAGGTCGATCCCGACTCGATCCACCTCTACGGCGCGGCCGCCGTCGAACCCACCGACGACCCCGACGTCGTCCGCGTCACCGGGCTCGTGGAGAAGCCAGCGAAGGACGTCGCGCCGTCGAACTATGCCGTGATCGGGCGCTACGTGCTGAAGCCCGAGGTGTTCGACGTGCTCGAGCGCACCGAGCCGGGAAAGGGCGGCGAGATCCAGCTGACGGACGCGCTCATGGAGATGGCGGCCGACGTCGAGGGCACCGGCGGCGTGTACGGCGTGGTGTTCCGCGGCCGACGCTACGACACCGGTGACAAGCTCGACTACATCAAGGCGGTCGTGCAGCTCGCGGCGGACCGCGACGACCTCGGTCCCGAGCTGAGGCCCTGGCTGGTCGACTACGTCGCCGGCTTCGGCCGGAGCTGACCCATGGCGACGGCCGCGATCCCCACGCTGCGTGACGGGGACGTCACCCTGCGGCCGATCCGCGCGCGCGACGCGAAGGCGCTCGAGCGCGTGCTGCTCGACAATCGCGGCTGGCTCCGGCAGTGGGAGGCCACGTACCCGGGCGGCGGATCGTTCATCGACACGCGCGCGAGCATCCGCAACCTCCTCGCGCATGCCCGCACCGGCCATGCCCTGCCGTTCGTCATCGAGCTCGACGGAGAACTCGTGGGGCAGCTCAACGTGTCGTCGATCACGTTCGGCTCCCTGTCGTCGGCGACGATCGGCTACTGGGTCTCGCAGTCGGTCGCCGGCCGCGGGATCACGCCCACCGCGGTCGCGCTCGCCACCGACCACTGCTTCTCGGTGCTGCGCCTGCACCGCATGGAGATCTGCATCCGCCCCGAGAACCAGCCGTCGCTCCGCGTCGTGGAGAAGCTCGGGTTCCGATACGAGGGGTTGCGGCGCCGGTTCAACGGCACCCTCGAGGTGCGGCTCCTCGTCGACGGCGAGGTCGTCCGCACGGCCACCGGCCCCGAAGGCGGCGCGCTCAACTGGCAGTCGTGGGACGTCTCCGAGTTCGCCGGTCGTGACG
>NZ_WJSP02000016.1 GCF_009720255.1 Agromyces humi
GGCCGCGCTGGTAGATCTCTTCGGAGCTCAGGAACTTCCACCAGGGGCGACCCTTCGCCTGCTGCCGCTCGAGCGTCCACTCGCGGAACTCGGCCAGCGCCTCTGCTGAGATTGCAGCTTCGTCCTCGTCGGCGGGGTCGTCCTCGATGGCCTCGCGCATGCACCCATTCGCGCACATCTCGTACGGCGGCTCGCAACGTGCGGGGTCGCCTTCGTAGCGTTCCATCTCTGCTCGCCGGCACCACGGGCACAGCCGACGGCTCACTGCGAGGCCTCGGCGGTGATGTTGTCATCGATGGTCGAGTCGTAGTAGACCTTCGCGACTCGGTGGTAGAGATCGTTCGCTTCGACTGGGTCCATCGGCTTCTCTTCGAAGGTGAGGGCCTCGTCGGGGAAGTGGTCCATCCAGAAGTCGCCGCCGGCGCGTTCGAGGGCAATGAGGTGCTGCCCGTCGTCGTCGAGTGTGTGGCTGACGAGCTCCGGCTTTCCTGCCTGCACGTAGAAGTACGCCGCCTGGCCGGCCTCCCAGTCTCCGCCTTCGTGCTCCACGAGCACCGGCACGCGGATGACGACCTCGCCGATCTGTACCGTCACTGGGCATCCTCCTGGTCTGCTGTTTCAGCTTCGAGTGCGGCGAGGACGTCGCGTCCCTTGCCGGTCAGGCCTCCGCGGTGCTCGTCGCCGTACCAGACGAGGCCGCGGCGCGCGAAGGCGCTGAGAGTGCGTGGGCTGACGCCGTGGAACTCGCTCTGGCCGCGGTCGGCGAACACCTCGAGCGCGATCTGGTTCTCTCGCACGTACTTGTCCACGGTCGACCTTCCATCGATGAGCGGGTTCGCCCGGTTCATGCGCGGGCGCTCAGTCGTCGCGTTCCGCCCAGCGGATCCCGTCCCTTGACCATGGCGATGCGCCACGCTCGAGGTCGACGGTGACGCGAGTGTTCACGGTGACGAAGGTGTCGTCGATGTTGATGTGCTCGGACAGCCGTCCACGGTCGGGGACCTCCCAGTATCCGAACCGTTCGTCGTCGGTGACGACACCTTCGGAGATGCGGGACAGGTCGATGTACCGCAGCTTGTGCGAGGTGTCGTCTCCCCAGACGCACCCGGAGTAGAACCCGAACTGCCCTTGCTTCAACGCGATCTCGTCTTGGAACCACGACTCGGTGGCGTGCTTGTCCCAGTCAGCGGCGTCCGCGAACCCGATCTCGGATGCGAAGTCGGGCACGTAGAAGTCGGCGGGGCAGAACCCCTCGAGCTGCATGTGATCGCCGGGTTGCTTCCCGGCCAGCCACTTGCCCTCCTTGAACCGTTCGGGATACTGGTCGAACCACTCCTCGGGGATCTGTCTGGTCGGCATCGGCCGCTCCGCGATGATCTGCCGGGAGTCCAGGTCGAGGACCGCGAACGTGGTGTACTTCGGGGCGATGAGGGCGTAGTTCCGCCACTGCTGGCCGTCCCACTGCCGGAACGGTTCGAACGTGTGGAGGAACGAGTAGCGGCGCTCGAACGTGAACACGGGGGCGCCGGCGTCGAAGACGGTCACCTGGGTGACCGGCCAACCCTTCTCACCGGACGTCTTGACGGCGTCGACGGTGAAGCGTTCGCGGATCGGCCCGAACGGGACCGGGGCCGCGATCTGTGCCCCGGTCATGCGATCGTGCCGGAGAGCTCGTCGAGCAGCTCGTAGCCGCCGCGTTTCCCTGCGAGCAGCACCGCCGGGCTCGCCTTCAGGGTGGCCACCGCGTCCGCGATCGCCGCCTGGCGGACCTGCGCGTCGTGCCCTTCGAGCCAGTCGGCGACGACCAGCGCGACGTTCTCCGCGTGAGCGAAGAACACCCCGTCGGGGAACCGTTCCATGAGCTCACGGATCGTCCCCGCGTCGTCACGGTCCGCGGTGAGCTTGCTGACACCGCGAGGATGGCGCCACTCACCAGACGGGTACCCGGCGTCGATCCAGCCGGCAGCGATCTCCTCGACACGTTCGACGGTAATGCCGCCGGCAGTCCGTTCGAGGTGGATGGCGGCGAGGATGTCCCGGAGTGTCCGGATCATCGCCTTCTCGATCGCCATGTTCACCTTCCGCTCCGCGTCACGGCCGGCGTCGCGGAGATCGAAGCGGAGCGCCTCAACCTGCTGCTCAAGCTCGAGGACCCGGTCGGCAGGGCGAGGCTGCGCGTCCGTCACAGCAGGAACCCGGGCTGGTTCGGTGCGCAGTCGTTGCAGAACACGATGAAGGAGTACGGCCGGTACGCGACCCGCTGCGCTTCCGCCGGCGTGAGCTTCCTCAGAACGCGGCCGCAGTCCTGGCAGTCCAGAGTGGGCGTGTGGGTGTGCACTGGTCTCCGATCGGTCGAAGAGTCCATGCGCGGTTACTCGCCCGGGTCGGCAGCTTTCGACATCTTCGGGATGAGGCTGTGCGTGAGGTGGTGCAGCCCGACCATGCAGAGGATCTGCAGCGGGAACGCTGCGGCGATCGCGCCGCCTGCCACGAGTGCGATCCCTGCGATGGCCGGCTGGTGCCTGACGGTGGCGACGACGGTGAGGAGCGCGAGTGTGAACGCGCCGATGCTGACGGCGTGCATGGTCGGCAGCGCGGTGGCGAGGGTCTTCTCGACCCGTCGGGCGCTTGCGTCACGGGAGTCGGTGACGAACCGCTCCGTTGCGGCCGCGTCCGCCAAGGTGATCTCCTCGTCGGCGTCCATCACGACGGTGACGGTTTCGTTGTGCGTGTCGAGCGCCTGAACGACGACCACACCGACGGGCTCATCGGTGCCGCCGTCATCCGTGGTGGCGTCCGCCACGCTGACCGTGTCGACCAGGTACGTGCTCGATCCTCCGCCCGGGTTCGGGATGACGATCATGTCTCCCGGGTTGAGGTCCTCGGCGCGGGAGGCGGTGATGAGGCGTGCAGGGGCGGTGGTGCTGAGGTCGGTCACAGGAAGGACATGCGCGGAGCGGAAGAGTCCCGGAACTCCTCCAGTCTCAGGAGCTGATCGACTGGATCTTCACCATTCGTTCCCGCCTCGTCCTCGTCCTGGTGGTCCGGCCGCGCCTGATGGAGCGTTTGGCTGCCGCGGCGGTCTCCGGGGTTGCGTCCAACCCGTACTGCGAGCGAAGGACGTTGCGGCGCGATCCGTCCCAGTCGTCGAGGATGTTCCAGAGCAGCTGCAGGTGCTCGACCGCGTCCTGCTTTGTCCTGTAGTCCCTCGACGACGGGTAGTTCGGGAACGCCAGGTTCGCGGCGATCGCGGTGGCTTCGCCCTCGTTCACGATGGCGGGGAAGAGGTGCTCGAGCTCCCCGCGGATCGCTGCGGCGCGGAAGTTGATCGCGACCCGGAGCCGGGGCGGGATGATCCTCCGCAGTGTGATCGGAAGGTTCGCGAGGGTCGACGTCATGCGTGCACCATGCGCGGGCCGGTTCACCACCGCGCCGGTATCTCCGGCGCCGGCGCCCCTGACGGCACGACCCGGTTGTCTTTCAGCACCTGCGACATCACCTGCTGGAAGATCGGTGCGGCCGCCGCGGAGGTGTTGTTGTCCCGGGCGTTGAACACGGAGACGGAGACGACGTACTCGGGGTTGTCGGCGGGGGCGAACCCGGACACGGAGACGAGGTACTCCTTCAGGTAGCCGCCCTTCCCGTCGGGGAACTGGGCGGTGCCGGTCTTCGTCGCGACCCGGTAGCCGGGGATGTTCCACTTGTCCTTCAGCCACGCTTCGGTGTACACCCGCTCCAGCATCTGCGACGTCTGGGATGCCGCGGCGGGGGAGATCACCTGGCGGGACTGACCGGCCGGCGTGCCGATCGTCTTCCCGTTCGGCAGTTCGCACCCTTCGACGAGTGAGACGGGCATGCGGACCCCGCCGTTCGCGATCGTCTGGTACACCGACGCGACCTGGATCGCGGTGGTGGTGAGGCCCTGACCGAACATGGTCGTGTACTTCGTCTGGTTGTCCCACTCCTCCGGGACGCCGTGGAGGTCGCCGTCCGCTTCGCCGGGGAAGTTCACCTCGCTGGCGGTGCCGAGCCCGAACTCGAGGAAGTCGTTGTAGCGGGCGGTGTCGGTCATCAGCTCGCCGAGCTGGGACAGGCCGGTGTTGGACGATTCGATGAGCACGCCTGTGAGGGTGAGGTCGAGGTCCTCATGCCAGGAGGAGTCGTTCACGTCCGCGTCGTTCGGGGCGTTGTACCGGTACGGTGCGACGACCTGGGTGGTTGGGGAGGCGACACCGGCGTCGATGAGGGATGCCGCGGTGAGCGCCTTCATCGTGGATCCGGGCTCGTACGGTGCGGTGAACGCCCGGGTGCCGCGGTTCTCCGCGGCGACTCCGGTGGGGTTGTTCGGGTCGACGGTGGGGACGTCGGCGACGGCGATCAGCTTTCCGGTCTTGGCTTCCATGACGGTGACGGTCGCCCAGTCGGCGTCGACCGCTTCGACCTGTGCTTCAGCGACCGATTGGGTGAACCATTGCAGGTCCGCGTCGATTGTGAGTTTCAGGGTGCCGCCGTCGGTGGGTTTGTCGAGGATCCGGCGGGTGTTCGGGATCTCCACCCAGTCCTTCGCGGAGTGCATGAAAGACACCGCGCCGTCTTCAGCGGTGAGGCATTGATCCCATTCGAGTTCGAGGCCGGCGAGGGCGCCGTCGTCACCCATGAACCCGAGGAGGTTCCCGGCGACGGCGCCGTTCGGGTAGCGGCGGCCGGGATGTTCCCACGGTTGCACCCAGGGGATGCCGAGCGCGCGGACCTGGTCGGTGGTGGCTTGGTCGACGTTCTTGGCGAAGTATGCGAAGTCGGAGTCCGGGTCGGCGGCGAGGGCGGCGTCGATGATCTCCTGCAGTTGCTCGGGGGTCATCCCGACGGCCATGCCGAGCTCGGTGAGGACCTGCTGCAACGGGATTTCAACGCTGATGGTGGCGTCCGGGTCTTCCGGGTCCGGTTGGTCACGGAACGTCGGACCGGCTGACTTCGGGGAGAGGGCAAGGTCGTACCTCATGACGGCGTCGGCGAGGACGACATCGTCGCGGTCGACGATCTCGCCGCGGCTGCCGTACAGGGTTCGTTCGACGGAGCGGCGGTCGTCCGCTTCCGCGGACAGAGCGGAGGCGCGGACGACTTGGAAGTCGACGAGACGGTACATGAACACCATCGCGACGACGATGAGGGCGAGCGACACCCAGCGGACACGGCGACGGTTCGCGCGGACGACGAGCATCAGGTTCGAGCCAGCCGGGATGCCGGCGTCGTCTCGGGCTGCCGGACCTCCCATCGGACACGGAACCGCCCCTCATGGTCGAGGGTGATCCAGGAGTTCTCGGCGGCGTGCTCGCCGTTCGGGAGGACGATCGTGGAGATGTACTCGCCGGAAGGGTCCTGCGCCGTGTGGATGTGGCCGCCGCACCATTCGGCGATCTGCTCCCAGTCGGCGTCCTCGGAGAGGAGCACCGCGATCTCGGCGACCGCTTCAGGGCGGAACGCGTCGAACATCGAGATGTGGAACTCCTCGATCGTCGCGATCGCCCGGTCTACCAGGGTGAACCCGTTCTCGATGGTGGTGCCGCCGCCGGCGACACCCCGGACCATCTCGCGGAGAACCCCGCGGGCGTCGTGGATGTGGCGGTTCACCGGGTGGCGTTCGGCTTCGAGGAGCGCGAGCACGTTCGTGACGGCGGCATCGAGGTCGTGCCCGTCGATCGCGTGTTCGAGCTTCTCCTTCAAGGTGAGCTCGGCGCTCTCGGCCTCGAGCTCGCGGTCGAGCTCGAGCGCGGCGGCGCCGGTCATCTGGAGTCCTTCTGTGCGGGCTGCGCGGCCTCGAGCGCGAGGTCGAGGTCGGAGAGCGCGGCGTGACCGGCGTGGTTCGCGTGACGAGCCCGCCAGTCGGTCACTGCGCCGATGAGGGTGGCGTGGCGGCGTTCGAGGTCGGTGAGGCGGTCGCGGAGGTCGTCGCGGGCGCGTTCGTGGATGCCGCGCCACATGTTCGAGACCCGCAACTGCTTCCGCTGCTCACTGATCCGCTTCCACAGCGGCCGGTCGTCGATGTTCGTGATGATGGCGTCGACCTGGCCCTGCAGCAGCGCGTTCTGCTCGCGGAGGGTGGCCGCTTCCAAGCCGGCCGCGATCCGCAACCGGCGCTCGAACGTGGTCGCGGTGTTGTAGAACTCCTCGAGGTCGATCTTCGATCGCTTCGGCGCGATGGCGGTGCCAGGCAGGTCATGCTGCTTCTGGAACTCCGCCCAGCTCATCGGGTGCCTCGCTCTGCGATGTCCATGGCGACACGGCCGAGGAGGGACAGGTAGCGGCCGCCTTCGACTCGGGCGATGCGCTTCTTCCGCCGACGCCCTGAAGGGGTGGTCACCCGGAACCCTGCTCTCGCGCCCCGGCGGAACCGCCGGTTCAGGCGACGAAGCTCGTTGTCGACGACCGGGTTGCCGGTCCGCTCTGCGAACGGGCCTCGGAAGTGGTGACGCTCGTCATGTTCGAGGAGCTGGATGGCGGAGAGGGTGAGCATGGTGCGGGGTGTCCTTTCGACACCCGGCACATGCGCGGGTCGGGGCGTTTCGGCCGGTGACGTCTAGCTTGGGTCTGAGGGGACGGTCAGCGCCACCGGGAATCCGGCGTCGCGGGCGGCCTTCACGACCTCGTCGATCCACAGGCCGAGGGTGTCGGTGTCCTCGAACGTGATGTCGATGTCCTCGTCGGAGTTCGTGACGTTGACGGCGCCGCGGCGGCCGTTCAGTTTCTCGTCGGAGACGATGATGTCGTCGGCTTCGTTCTGGTAGACGATCGGCATGGCGGGGGTTGCTCCTTCAAGGGTGTTGCAGGGGGATGTGCTGGGAAGCACATGCGCGGGTCCAGCTGGAACCGGCCGAGCCGGGCCCGAACTGCAGGTCAGACGGAAGGTGTCGCCTGGTCTGCTCGGGCGTACGCCTCGAGCTGCTCGGCGACGGACACGGCCAGCTGCCCGGCGCCCTTCGGGACATTGTTGAACTCGGGGTTGAAATGGGCGCGGATCGCGCCGGCTTCGTAGATGGCGAGGCAGCGGAGGTTGTAGTTCTCGCGGACGATCTCACGGTCGGCGAGGTCGTCGAACTCCCACGTGGCATCGTCGAAGCTGATGCCCGACTCGTGCATGGCGTGGCGGATGCTGAGCCTGGAGATCTTCGTCATCAGCTGCCCTGCGTTGCCGTCGGCGGCTGCCTGCAGGTCTTCGATGCGGCGCTGCAGCATCGTCTTGCGGGTGTTCGTCAGCGACTTGTACCCGGAAAGCCCGCCGAGACGTGACGCTTCGACGGCGAACCCGGCGCGGATCTCGGCATTCTCTCGCGCTGCCGCAGCCACGATCTCGTCTGGACTGGCGGTGAAGGCGACCTGCAGCTCGATCTCCGCCGGGTCTTCGGCTCGGGGAGCGAGCCGTTCAGCTTGCCATTGGCTCGCTGGAGGAAGTTCGGGATGAGGTTCACACGGCTTCCGTGTGCGGCGACCGCATCTGGGTGTTCCGTTCGGCGGCGATCCGCTGCTCGAACCGGTCGTGGCAGGGGTCGCACATCCACACGTATCCGTCGACGAGCAGGTCATGGTCTTCTTCGACGACCCGGTAGGCGGGCATGCCGAGAGCGGCGAGCTCGTCCGGATGGTTGGCGCACCAACGCTCCCAGTCGTTGTTCGCTTCGACCCGGGTGGCCGCGCGGCCGCCCCGGGAAGCGTCGGGGTCGTACGCGTAGGTGAAGGACCCAGCGACAGGCTCGCCCTCCTCGTCCACGAACGGGACGGCGCGCCAGAACACATGGTCGACGTCGAACCCTCGTGCGGGCCCGCCGTCCCAGAAGTGCTCGGCGAGCTCCGTGGCGACGAACATGTCGACGTCGTCGAGTCCGACGTGCCCGTCGATGAGGAACCCGATCACGGTTCCGGGTTCGCCGTCGAAGTCCATCTCCTGGAGGGTGTCGACGCGGCGGCGTTCGAGTGTGGCGGTCATCGGTGATCCTTTCGTTCTGGTGCGGGTTCCCACCCGGTCGACGCTCGCATGACCACCTTGGCATCCGGGGAGGAGGTCCGGCGTGCTAGGCCTGCGTACTCGCGTGCTTCGTCCTCGGTGGGGAAGGTCCTCGGCTCCGCATCCGGGGACGCGCGGACAGCCCATTCGGGCTCTGCGAACACGACGCCGGGGTAGGCCTCACCGGGGCGAGTCTTCACCCACCCTGACTGGATGAGGGTTCGGGCCATGCTCGCCGCGAACTGGGCGTATGACTCCGGCTCCCACTCGTCGTCGAAGAAGGTCTCCGTGGGCAGGTCTGCGCCGTTCGCGTGTGCGGCGACGGTCAGGAAGTCGAAGAGCTGGTCGTACGTGTCGAACGCGCCGGCGAGGGTGGTCGAAGGTGTGGGATGGTTCCGGCCGTCATGGGTGACGGCGACGCCGTTCACGAAGTGCAGCCAGCCGCCGCAGTCACACGGAGCCGTGAAGTCGGAGTCGTCTACCACGGAGGCCTTTCGTCGGCGGGGGAACAGGAACGGCGGCGAGCCGAGAAGGTTCTCAGCTCGCCGCCGTCATGCGCGGAGAAGTTCAGCGGGTGGGCGCGGAAGCCATCTCGCGAAGGAAGTCCGGGATGTCCAGGTCGAACCCGTCGTCCTCGACCCCGAACGCTTCCGCGGCCGTCGCGTACGTCGGCTGCTGCGCGGGCTGCTGCACCGGCTCCGGACGGACCGCACGGTGCGGGGCGGTGAACGGCTGGGTTGCCGGTGCCGCCGCGAGCTCACGCTGCTCCCGCGTCGGGATGAGCGGGCGCTGCAACGCAACCTGAGGGTCCGTGTTGGCTGCCAGCGCCGACTGGACGTGCGAAGCGGCGGCCGGAACCTGACCGGCCACCGGCGCCTGCTGGTGGCCGGGTGTCGCGGTGTAGTGCTGCTGGGCGGCCGCGGGCGCGTAGTGCTGCTGTGCGGGTGCCGGGGCGGTCTGCTGCGCGGCGATCGGTGCAGTGGACGGCTGGCGGCGGAACCCGTGCTCGCGGACACCGCGGACCTGCGGCTCACCACCGTCGAAACCGGCGGCGATCACCGTGATGCGGACCTCGTCGCCGAGCGCATCGTCGATGACGGTGCCGAAGATGATGTTCGCCTCCGGGTGCACCGCCTCCTGGACGAGCGCGGCGGCGTCGTTGATCTCGAAGATGCCGAGGTTCGAAGCGCCCTGGATGGACAGCAGCACACCGTGCGCGCCGTCGATCGACGACTCAAGCAGCGGGCTGGACACCGCGAACTCGGCCGCCTTGATTGCGCGGTCGGCGCCGCGAGCGGTGCCGATCCCCATGAGGGCCGTGCCGGCGCCCTGCATGACGGAGCGGACGTCGGCGAAGTCGAGGTTGATGATGCCCGGGGTGGTGATCAGGTCGGTGATGCCCTGCACGCCGGCGAGGAGGACCTGGTCGGCGGTGGCGAACGCCTCGAGCATGGAGATGCCGCGGTCGCTGATCTCCAGGAGGCGGTCGTTCGGGACGACGATGAGGGTGTCGACCTCCTCCTTCAGACGCTCGACACCGTTCATCGCCTGCTTCATGCGGCGGTTGCCTTCGAACGCGAACGGCTTGGTGACCACCCCGATGGTGAGCGCACCGATGGACTTGGCGATGCGTGCGACGACCGGTGCGCCGCCCGTGCCGGTGCCGCCGCCCTCGCCGGCGGTGACGAACACCATGTCGGCGCCGGAGAGCATCGCCTCGATCTCGTCGGCGTGGTCCTCGGCGGCGCGGCGGCCGACCTCGGGGTCTGCGCCGGCGCCGAGACCGCGGGTGAGGTCGCGGCCGACGTCGAGCTTGACGTCCGCGTGCGACTGGACGAGCGCCTGCGCGTCGGTGTTGATGGCGATGAACTCGACGCCGCGGAGGCCGAGCTCGATCATGCGGTTGACGGCGTTGACGCCGCCTCCGCCGATGCCGACGACCTTGATGACCGCGTTGTGGTTGGGGTGGGACATGGATCAGCCTTCCTGACTGTGGTGCGCCGCGCCGTACCGCTGGGTTGGCTCGGTCTGTGCGGGGGTAGCAGGCGTTACCGGACTGCCAGCGGTTGACTTGTGGGTGAGGGCGTCGCGGCCCGCGGCGGAGATCGTGAAGCGGGGCTGGTAGTTCTCGTCCTCGGTGGCAGAGGCGAATCCGAGGTCGACGAGATCCCAGGCGGCTTTCGCGCCCTTCATCGGCATGGTCCCGCCGAGCGCGCCGTTGCGGTTGTTTCGACCGCGGGTGCGTCGCGTCCAGGCGGGGGAGTAAGGCCATAGCGACTGTGCGAGGGTGCGTCCGGTGTGCCACGGCGGCGTCGATGCTGCGGGGCGGTCTGTCTGCTCGAGAAGCGCCTCGAGGACGCGGAACTGGAAGGCCGTGAGGGCGGTGGTCACCTGTGTCATGCCTCGTCCGGTCCGAAGACGACGTCGAGGACCGTCTTGACCTTCACCCGCTGTGCGGGGGTGTACGAGCCGAACGTCGCGCGTCGCCACTGCTCCCAAGCCGTCTCGGTGGGCTGGCGCTGGTCCCGGAGCCCGAGTGTGTCGTCCTCGATCTCGGCGCGGGTCAGCCCGGTGCGGGGATGACGTGTGCGCTCGTCGGCGATGGTCACTGGTTGGAGCTCCTCGGGGTGGGCGGGGGTGTTCGTGGACCCCATGCGCGGAAATTGTCGCGCGGACGGTTCTGCGGGGGTTACGTTGCGTCCGGGGTGGCGCCGGCGAGCTCCTTGGTGAGCCTGGCGACTTCCTCCTCAAGCTCTGAGACCCGTCGTTCAGCTGCCTGCCTGGCGTCGTGCGGGGTGAGACCCGCCTTCCTCTGGAGGGTAAACACGAACTCGGAGTCCCCGTCGATCGGTTTCACGTCGAGGGTGACGTAGTTGATCCCACCGACCGCCTCGAACCAGCCGACGAGGTTGTCCGCGATCCCCCCGAACAGGTCGGGGTCCATCTCGTAGGTGAGCTCGAGCTCGCCGTCTTCCGCAGCCATGTGGGAAACGAGCATGTCGTCTGCGTCAGGCCCGGGGAGGACCGGTGCCGGTGTTGTGCGAGGGCCGAATCCGTCCTTCGGGGCGGTGATCTCCACGACGTCGCCTCGGGGGTTCATCATCGTCTCGCCAGCGCCGTAGAGATGTTCGATGAGATCTGCGATGGCGCTCATCCCGCTGACCGGGAGTGGGAGGCGGAACTGGGCGACGGACTGCCCGGGCTTGATGGCGTTCAACTGGTCTCCTCGGGGTTGCGTAATGGGATATCGAGTCCACGGCGCTTGGCTTCGTCGCGGAGGGCGCGGTGCCGTGCGATGGTTTCCGCCTCCCACGCGCGGACCTGCGCGACGAGCTCGCGGAGGTTGTCCGCTCGAGCTTTCGTAGACGCTTCCTCGTGAGCGGCGCCGGCGAGCATGGAGATCACCTGGGCGTCCGTGAGGGCGCGGTCCATACCGGCAAGCACCGGAGTGGGAGTCCGCGCGGCTGACCATGCGGCCTGGTCGACGACGCCGAGGTCGGCGAGAGCGAGGGCCGCGCGTGCGGCGATCGCGGGCCCGTGCCCGTCGGTGTCCAGCTGCGCAGGATCGATGCCGTACGCGGCGCACATCAGCAGGAGTTCCGGTTCGATGTAACGGAGGATCTGCTTGCGCGCCTCGGCGAGGCCTGCTGGTGGGGAGGTCACGTGGGCCACATGCGCGGACAATGGGGGAATGGGAACCGCAAGGTCATGGGCTGAGTACGTGTACACCGCGCTCGGTGTCGACGCCGCCGACGCGGTAGCTGCCGTGCACGGGCTGGATCGAGAACTCGTCGCCGACTGGCTGCGAGGGGCCGCGCCTCGAGCTGAGGATGTGGTCCTGTTCGCGCGGGCCTTCGGGCTCGACGTCGTCGACGCGCTCGTCGCCGCCGAGGTGATCACGGCGCAGGAGGCCCGGCCACGGTTGGCGCTCAGCGAGTACTCCGAACTCGACCTGACCCTCGAACTACACCGACGGGCGAAACTCGGCTTGCTCTGAACGTCAGTTCGGCGTGGCGGTGTACGTACCGAAGTTGATCTTGATCATGCCCATGATGTCTGCGTAGGACAGCGCGTACTTGAGCTGCGACGCGGGGAGACCCTCGCGGTTGCCGGCGCGCTCGAGGAGATCGTCGATGTTCACGCCGGGATCCTCGGAGACGAGGGATTGGATGGTCTCGGCCTGAGTGTCGAGGATCGCGCGGAGGCCGTCCGTCTCGGCCGGCGCTTCCTGCTCGGCGTGCAGGCCCGCCGCGGAGAGGCATGCGGGGCAAGTGTCCATCGGGTGCTCGTTCTGAATCCGCCACCCTGCCACAGCGAAGGTTTCGAGGTTGAGCGCGTCCGCCGTCCACGCGGGATCAGACCGGCCATGGCAGATGTCGCATTCGAGCCACCAGATCAGCGGCACGGGGTGCGAGTTCTTCAGGCGCTGGGACTGCTTGGTCATCAGATGTAGTCCTTGGTGAGGAGCAGGTAGGGGACGTCGTGGAGCTCGCCGATCGGGTACGTCCGGAACTTGAGGTTGTCCCCGCTGCGGTCGCCGAGGTAGAACCACTCGCCGTCCGGGTCGGTGCACACCAGGAAGACCACATCGCTGTACCGGCCGCCGGGGAGTGCGGCCGCCTGGCTGAGCCCCTGCTCGGTGAGCTCCCCGAGTCGGTCAGTGAGGGCGCCAAGGCTTTCCAACTGTTCGATGGCCATCAGACGGCCTCGTCCTCGGCAGGGAACTCCCACGTCTCCTGCACCCAGTCGCGGTAGCCCTCGATGACGTCGCCGGCAGTGTGCTCGAGCGAGGCGATCCACACGCGGTTGTCGATGCCGTCCGGCGCCAGCCGGTCGAGCTGCTCGTACAGCGCGGCAAGTGCCTCGTCGACCGGTCCGGCGGTGGCTTTCACCGTCTCAGTGAGCACGACGTCGTCGATGGGCGCCGTCGCGACCGGGCGAGGGTAGGCGACCTCACGCAGGCGTTCGTTGTCGGCGCGAAGCTGCGCGTTCTCACGCTCAAGCGTGCCGAGCAGCCCTCCGGGCTGGTAGATGTAGTCGCTCACGCGGTCCCCCTGTCGTTCGGGGGTCACATGCGCGGAGGAAGGTCCGCTGCCACGGCGCGCCGATGCTTCGCCGCCTGAACCCACAACGCCCGCACGGCCTGCCTGGCGGCTTCGCCGGCGTCGCCCGGGAACGCAGCGAGGACGGCGAGGATCGCGTCGGCTGGGATGTCGAACGAGTCGAGCTCCTCGTCGGTGAGCAACTCGAAGTCCTCAGCTGTGTACACCGGTGCTGGGAGTGTCGAGTCAGCGGGAGCCCAGTCCATCAGGATGAGGCAGGTGTCGCAGAGATCGTCACGGAAGACGTACTTGGCGCACGACTCCTCATGGGAGATCCCCTGGGCGCAGACTGGCCAACCGTCCCCGCACCGAGGGCAGATCGGCGTGCCGTCATAGTCCTCCGGCAGCTTCCGCTCAGCCACGGCCGTCGATCTCATGGATTCCGGAGACCGGAAGCTTCTGCTGCCACCACTTGCCTTGGCCGCATGCCGGGCACGCACCAAGCTTCCCCGGCGCGAGCGACGACTGCACCACCGTGGTGCCGCAATGCGCGCACTGGAACACCTTCTGCTGGCCGCGCTCCATCATGATCGTCGGCTCCACGCGGAGGCCAAAGAGGGCGAGGGCGGCGGCGGACAGCGCCTCGTCGATCGCTGCGGAAGCACCACTGGTGGAGGTTGAAGCCGGCTCTCGGGGAGCGTCCATGATGTCCTCGTTTCCGAGCCGTCGCTGGACGTGCTCTAGCGGGACCATGCGCGGTTGGGAAGAACGAGCGGTTGAGCCGCCGACCATCGCCGGGCGCTCGAGGCGGCGGCCTCAGCCTTCCTTCACGATCTCGACTGTTACGCCGATCAACGACATCGCCTCGACGGCACCCACCAGGCGGACGTTGTCGGCGAACTCCGCTGCCTGCTCCTCAGTCCAGACCACCCGCGGTTCTCCGACGGCTGGTGCGCTGGATTGCGCTTGGCGGATGTCGTCAGCCAGTTGGAACCGCCTCCGTTCGGTCTTGAGTTTCGCCTGCTTGAGCTCTTCGCGCTTCAGGTCGAGCTCGACCTGCTGCCGGTCGAGGAGAAGGAACTTCTCATCGACACTCAGGTCCATGGTCGCTTCCTCAACGGCCGCGGCGATCTCCGCCCGCGTTGCCGTGGCAGCGTCACCACGACGCTTTGCTCGCCCGAAGAGCAATTGGTTCAGGAACTCGACCAATGCGCTTGCTGCTCGGTCGCCGACAGGCGCTTGCACCAGTGCGGTGAACGGGTTCGTGTAACTCAGCTCTCGAACGTGAAGCAGCTGCGACCTGGCGATCTTCATCGTCAGCGGTGGCTGATCGAAGATCGATCGCTCGGACTGCGCTCCTATTCGTACGCCTCGCCAGTAGGTCAGGGGCATTTCAACGACGGTCAGCGGGGCACGCTCAGACTCAACGACGTCGATGATGTGTTCGAACCCCGCCAAGACGCTGGGCGGTACAAAGGGGTTGGTGAGCAACCACGTCAGCGTCTGGGGCGCTGCAGCGCAGATGCCGAGGGCCAGGAAATCGAACATCGCAGACACGATCCCGCTGACCGTCCCCGCTGGGAGCTCCGGCATCGTGTCGGCCGTCAGCCGGAAGGTCACCATCCGAACGTCCGCCAGCGCCTCCGCGTCGACGTCGACGGAATCTGAACCCATGGCAGCATCCTGCCCGATGGTCATCAGCCTGCGCGACCCCTATCGGGGAGGTGGCGGCCGTCCAGCGTTCCTCCAGCCGCTGCGGCGGAGGATGTTCCGGTGGCTGAACGAGTGGTGCGCGCGGGGCTTCCGACGGAGATCGCGGAGTTGACCGCCCAGCTGGCAGATATCACCCGTCGGGCACCGGATCAGGTCGGCGCGGACCGCCTGATCGAGGAGCTGGCGCCGGACCTGCTCGGCCGGCTGTCCGAGATCCAGGAGCAACTGGGGTACGCGACCTTGCACGTCGCGGACTGGTTCCGTGTGGGCTCGCCGTCCATCCAGCATGGTGTCACCACCGCTGCAGCGCAGGTGGCTCTGGCTGCTGCGACCCTGCGGTCGGCAGCAGAGTCCGCAGCTTCGACGCCACAGGTGGAGCCGGCCGGGGTCTAGCGCGCCGCCCGGGCGGAGTCGACTCGCGCTTCGGAGATCCTTCCAGCTGCGATCACTGCGCCGAGACCGCCGACGGCGACCATGAGCCGCGGGTCTGCTTGGCCGAATGCCTGCCAGATCAGTGTAATTCCGGTGAGGACGGCCATGACCGCGAAGACGACGGCGTAAAAGCGGATCATGTCGGAGACGATACCGAACACCGTTCCCGGTTACCGAAGTTACCGCCAGTTACCAGTTCTCGGTAACCGGCGGAGACCAGCAAACACAAGGCCTTCAGGGGTCTTTTCTCTCTTAGTTACCAAGTTACCAATCTAGATATATATACATAGGGAAAATCGAACTCAAAGTCCCCTCAGAGTTCATTACTTTTCGTCCTTATTCCCCTATATGCATGTAGGTGAAAACGGTAACTCGGTAACCATCCCTTATTTCCTCCCTCTCATCAGGGGAAACGGCGTTACCCGGAGGTGGTAACCGAGCGGTAACTCGGTAACCGGCCGTCTTCGCCCACGGCCGCACCCGACCTCGCTCACGCTGCCCGCGCATGTCCCCTTCGAAGCAGAAGGAGGCCAAATTGGCAGATCTCAAGCCGTTCGACCACATGGACGACGACGAAGTGCGAAACCTCATCTCGGACCTCGCGTTCGCGCGCGACATCCCCGTGAAGATATGGGCGCCCGGCGACATCGCTGGGTACCTTCCCGGTGAGCTCGACGAGGACACGCTCGACGAACTCCAGCGCGAGGTGCTCGACGAAGCCGCCCGTTCGCTCACCGAAGCGACTGAGCAGGACTGGGAGACCATCTCGCACGCTGCATCCACCGTCCGAGCACGTCACGGCATCTGAACACCCAGCACCAGCCGTCTACGGCGGGTGCTTCCACCCCGAACCACAGGAGCGCCACCCTTGCCCACCACCCTCGACCTGATCGCCGACCCAACCCCCGCCGAGCTTCACGCCATGCTCGCAGCGACCGCCGAGGTCGACCCCTTCGATACGAACGTCACTCCGATCAAGGCAGCGCCCGTCAAGCGTAGGATCCGGCAGCTGCCAAGCACCACGGTCGACGGCCCGCACGCCTGGAGGGTGGACGCGCTCTGCGCCCAGACCGACCCGGAGATGTTCTTCCCTGAGAAGGGCGGCCCGACCAGCGACCCGAAGAAAGTCTGCAAGTCATGCGAGGTCCGTTCCGAGTGCCTCGACTACGCACTCGACAACGACGAGGACTTCGGCGTCTGGGGTGGGACGTCACCTCGTGAGCGCCGAGACATCCGTGCAGGCCGGAAGCCGCACCCGTACCGGACCGCCCGGGCAGCCTGAACGGCGCCCGGCTGTCGCCGGTAGCTGAGAGGATGAGCGGCATGGCTGACGTCGACCTCACCAGCTACACCGTCCGTGAACTGCTCACCCTGTACCGGCAGATCCTCGCGGAGCTGACCCGGCGCCGGTTCGTCCGCACCCGCAACGCCCCGATCGGCGACCTCGCGGAGTACACCGCAAGCATCATGTACACCGGCGTGCTCGAGAACAACTCCGCGAAGGCGTTCGACCTGATCGCTGCCGACGGCCGGCGCATTCAGGTGAAAGTCCGGACCAAGGACTCCACAACGAAGCCCGGCCAGGTGTTCTCACCGATCCGCTCCAGCCCCGCGGAGTACGACGCGTGCCTGTTCGTCATCGTCGACTCCGACACCGGCGACGTCGTCGTCGCGCGCGAATGGACGTCCGATGAGGTGCAGCAGCACGCGAAGCACCGGGAGCGCACGAACGCATGGGTCGTCCGCGTCAGCCAGATCCGGCACGCCGGCATCGACGTCACCGACCAGGTGACTCAGGCCTGGGTGACGCTCATGGCTGCCGTCGAACGCGCAGGCTGAACCTCGCCTGAGGCTGTCTTCCCCTCCGTTTCGGCGGCGGCTAGTTGTCGTCGTCGTTCGAACTGTCGCCCTTCTTGGTCTTCATCTTCGCCAGGATGTCCTCGAAAGCATCGAAGAAGTGCTTCGGTCCGGAAGGACCGGCGCCAGTGCTGGAACCGCCGGACGGGCCGGTCAGCGCGGTCAACGCCGCGGTGGCGGCGGCTGAAGCACCATCTACCGCAGTTGCAGCGGCGGCGGAGAATCCACTAGCGGTGGTGTGTAGGCCAGAAGAAATCTCCGCCGCTGGGGAGCCTGCGGCCGCCGCCCCACCTATCGCATCTGCAGCCGCCTCAGTTGTCCCCGCTGCTGCCCGTGACCCAGCCGCAACCACAAGATGACCCCCAGCTAGCCACAGGTTTACGGCGATGCTCGCGCCCTCGCCGGCGGCCTGGAAGGCGTCGGTCAGCAGCCCCTCTCCCTCAACTGGCATCTCCGCGATCCTTCCACTTGCCCAGTTCGTCCAGCGCGACACGGGCTCGTTCGACGATCTCAAGAGCGTTCGTCACGAACGGGTCTTCCGCGATCGCCCTTGCGACGCCGTTGCCTGGTTCGGTTGCGAGCAGCCGGTCCCGGCGTGCTCGTAGGCTGTCGCCGAGGTCGATGATCTGGCCGAGATGCCACTCGGCGGTCTCGATCAGCACCCGCGTTCGCGCGAGGTTGATCACGTTCGGATCATCGAGCAGTCCGGCTTCTTGCGACACGCTCATAGTTCCCCCTCACGACAACAGCCGCGCAGGGGCTGCCGTCGCCCCGGCCGTCCGGCGGGGTCAGGGTACTCCCCTTCCACCGAGGCCGAAAGGCATCAAGCTCAGCGACCGCCTCCCCGTCTTCGGCACACGCAGCCCGGTCAACGCAAAACCCGCGCATGGGGATGTCGATGACCCCCGCCTCGCACGACGACCCCTCCACGGCGACAACCGTTGAGCTCGTCGACGCCCCCGCCGGCCGTCGGATCAGAATCTGGTACAACACCAACATCACGATGAGCCGCGGGAAGCTGGCTGCACACGCGGCGCACGCGGTCCTGAACGCCCTTGGCGTCCACCCCGGCGTCCCGATCGTCGTCCTCGGCGCGAAACCGCGGGAGATCCTGAAGCTCCGCACCGTCATCCACGACCACGGCCGCACCGAGCTCGAGCCCGGAACGCTGACCACCGGCACCGACTGGGCGGAGCCGACCGCCGACCAGGTGACGCTCGAGCGCATCGCCGAACTCGTCGACGAGCTCGACCCGACCGGGAAGGTCTTCACCCGCGACTACGCAACCAGCGTCCGCGTGCAGGAACGCAAGGAGATCGTCACCCGTCTCCGCCAGATCCTCTCCGACGCCGAGGAGGTAGCGGATGGGGAAGCGTGACCCTCGAGCGCACCTCTCCGACGAAGGCGGCGGCCTCGTCACCGGAACGCACGACATCGTCGTCGCGCGTGCCGTCATGCGAGCACGCCTTGAACACGAGTTCGGCGCTGACGACGCCGCCGAGTTCGACTTCACGACCGCCGAACCGGAACTGAAACTCATCCGCTCCATCCCCGCGCGCCGCGACGACCCCGACTACCTCTGGTACTTCGTCGACGTCGACCCCGACCACCAAGGACGCCCAGGCGTCACCCGCGCCGTCATCTGGAAGGCTGCCGCATGAGCGCCCTGACCATCACCCGCCCCACCGCACCGAAGGCACGGGAGGAGGACGACAGCGTCAGCCGGATCGTCGAGATGCTCGGCGCCACCGACCAGTACACCGTCGACGACACCCCACGCCGCAGCGCCGGCGTCCGGCTCTGGCTGCTCGGCGTGCACGTCCGCCTCACCGTCCTCGCCGCACACGGCTTCACCTCCGCAGCAGAATCACTGCAGAAGCACGCCCTCCGGATGCGCGACCGGCACCTCGAGCTCACCATCGAAGACGCCCGCGCCCAGCTGACCGCCGCGCCGACCCCGGCAATGATCGAACCGATCGACACCGAACCGATCGCAGTGGCCGCGACACCGGCCCGCCGCGCCACCTTCCGAGCCGTCACACCCGACGCCGACCAGGCTACCGATGAAGCGGTCTCCTTCAACCGTGACGCACTCGCGCAGACCGTCGAGGTCACCCCGCTGAACGCCGACGTCCCCGACTACCAGACGGTGGATCTCCAGCAGATCCGCCAGAACCTCGTCGACACCGCACCTGCCGATCTCCTCCGCGAGGAGACCGCTCCGGTGCCGGCACGGAAGCCCGCACGGATCCGCAACTTCGACGACCTCGCCGAGCTCGGCGACCAGTCCGTCATCGTCCTCTGGGTCGACCGCGGATGGAACGTCGACATGGACGTCTACGTCCGCGACTTCACCGGCTGGATCCGCTGGATCGCCGACACCGACACCGACGTCCCGCACTCCGACATGTCCATCTGGAACATCGCCACCGGGTCGAACCCGAGGAACATCACCCGGGTGTTCGGCGCCGACCAGCCGACCGTCACACTGCAGGCCGAGCACCTCGCCCACTACGCGCACCAGTCGCTCATCGTCGGTCTCCGTGACGGCATCATGACGAGCGTCTTCCGGAAAGTCGGCGAACAATGGGTGGACCTCACCCCGCGTTCCGGGGAGCTCATCGGCTACGACGGCGTCGACCTGCACCGCTGGTACACCGAAGCCGGCGGTACGCTCATCCACGGATGGCAGCCCACCCGGAAGGCGCAGCCAACCGACCGGTAGCGGGCCCGCGCATGGTGCACCTGAAGAGACCAACCGAAGGAGAACACCATGCCCGAAACCCCTACCGCTGAGCAGCTGCAGGCCCGGATCGACAACGTCCTCGCAGCCCTCGCGTACCACCAGCTCATGGAGAGCAACGTCATCGACGTCCGCACCCCCAACGGCTGGGTGGACATCGCCGACCTCCTCGGCGAGGAGCAGCCCACCTTCCAGTGGGGCACCGCATACGACGTCGACAGCACCACGACCGACTACGAGGCAGCCGAGTCGGAGGAAGCCGCCCGCGCAGCCGTCGCCGCGTCACCTTCCGACACCGGCCTCGTCATCCGCACCGTCACCGGCTCCGGACGTCCGCTCGACGGCTGGCGTCCCGCCCGCTGACCCCGGTAGGCAGCACCTCGAAACGAGGCCCGTGACGACCACCGTCGCGGGCCTCGCCGCATTCCTCCATGGGTGAACCACCCGGGCCGGCCCAACGTCGACCCTAAGACCCATGGAAGGGCGACATGGCCGACGGAACAGCCACCCCGAACACCACACTGAGGCAACGATTCCAGCGGATCCTGCTGATCATCGGCGCCGGCGCGATCGCAGCGTCCGCCCTCGTCGCAGCACCGGCGGTGAACCTCACCCCAGCACCTGAAGCATCCGCCGCGAACGGCGCCGACTTCGACCCCGGGATGATCATCGCCGACTCGGTGTTCTACAACCCGGGCGCATACTCGGAAGCGCAAGTACAAGCGTTCCTGGAATCCAAGGTCGGCGCATGCCGGGCGGGGTACACCTGCCTCAAGGACTACTGGATGCAGACCACCAACCAGTCCGCGAAGTCGGAGGGATGTGCCGCGTACACCGGCCGTTGGGAGCGGGCTTCGTCGATCATCAAACGGGTCGCGGACGCGTGCGGCGTGAACCCTCAGGCGATCATCGTTCTGCTCGAGAAGGAGCAGTCGCTCATCACCGACGACTGGCCGACTGACCGGCAGTACCGGTCCGCCACCGGGTACGGCTGCCCCGACACCGCCGACTGCGACATCAACTACTACGGCTTCTTCAACCAGGTGTACAACGCCGTCTGGCAGTTCAAGAAGTACCAGGCGCGGCCGCTCGACCGCGGCTACATCGCCGGGCGGAACAACAACATCCTCTGGCACCCGAACGGCGCGTGCGGATCCAGCACCGTCTACATCCAGAACCAGGCGACCGCGGGGCTGTACATCTACACCCCGTACCGCCCGAACCAAGCAGCGCTGAACAACCTCTACGGCACCGGTGACGGCTGCTCCGCATACGGGAACCGGAACTTCTGGCGGATCTTCACCGACTGGTTCGGCTCCACCAAGGGCGGACCGAACTACCCAGTGGTGAACGCGATCGGCCTCCTCTGGAACCAGATGGGCGGGCTCAGCGGCTCGTTCGGCCAGCCGACCGGCCCGGAGTTCGGGGTCGCCGGCGGAGCACAGCAGGAGTTCGTCGGCGGAACCATCTACTGGAGCCCCGCGACTTCAACGATGGCGATGAGCAACGGCCCCGCCCGGAGCGGATACGTGGCTGCAGGCGGCCCTGCCGGACCGTGGGGGTTCCCGACCAGCAACGGCATCTGCGCCGGCGCCGGCTGCTACCAGAACTTCCAGAAGGGGCGGGTCTTCGTCACCTCGGCGAACGCCCCTGCGTACTTCATCTCATCCAAGCTCGTGCAGATCCTCGACGCAGCCGGCGGCCCGACCGGGACGCTCGGGTTCCCGATCAGCAACGAAACCGCAGTCGCCGGGAACGGCGGCGGCACGGTCACCACGTTCGCCGGCGGCACCGTCTACTCGTCCCCGCGCGCGACCGTGACGATGACCGGCACACCGATCCACACCGCGTACACCTCCGCCGGGGGACCGGCAGGCGGTTGGGGGTGGCCCGTAGCAGCCCAGGCCGGCGGACAACCTGACGGCGGCACCTACCAGCAGTTCACCGGCGGTCACGTCTACTACACCGCGGCGACCGGGGCGGTGCTCGTCACCGAGAAATTCAACACCGTCTACAAGGCTGCGGGCGGGCCGGGCGGCGAACTGAAGTACCCGACGGCAGGGGAGGCCCAGATCGCCGGGAACGGTGGCGGATCCGTCGTGAAGTTCCAAGGCGGTTCGGTGTACTCGTCGAGGTTCGGGACGTACCAGGTGTCCCCGATGATCCAAGCCTCGTACGACGCTGCAGGCGGCGCGAACGGCTCGTGGGGCTGGCCGGCCGCAGCACCGAAGTGCGGCCTCGCGGACGGCGGCTGCTCGCAGACGTTCTCCAACCTGACCGCGTACGGGTCGTCGAAGACTGCAGCGCAACCGGTCACCGGGCAGATCCTGAACGTCTGGGCAGGTCTCGGCCACACCCAGGGGTCGTTCGGGTACCCGCTCGAGGCAGCCAAGCCGGTCGCCGGCGGCATCGTCCAGAAGTTCCAGGGCGGCACCATCTACCAGAGCTCGGTCGCAACCAAGGGTGTCCCCGCGATCATCGACGCGGCCTACACCGCCTCGGGTGGCCCGGCCGCGTGGGGTTGGCCGACCGGCGCGGCCGGATGCAAGCTCGCCGGCGGCGGCTGCTCGCAGGAATTCCAGAACGGCACCGTATTCCACACCACCGCGACAGGCGCTCGCCTCGTGAAGCCCGGGACCATCTACACCGAGTGGGTGAAGTCCGGCCACGTCACCGGCACCCTCGGGTACCCGACGTCATCGGAGTCCGAGGTGGCCGCGAACGGCGGCGGGACCACCCAGTCGTTCCAGAAGGGCACCCTGTATGCCCAAGCCGGGAAAACCGCACGCCAGGTCATCGCCCCGCTCCGCACCGGCTACACCGCCGCGAACGGACCGGCCGGCGCCTGGGGCTGGCCCACTGATGCCGGGAAGACGGGGCTGCCGAAGGCGGGAAGCCAGCAGCTGTTCTCCAACGGCACCGTCTACCAGTCCACCGCCACCGGGGCACAATTGGTGTCCGGTGCGATCCGGTCCGTGTACGCCGTCGCCGGAGGCCCGGCCAGCACCTACGGCTACCCGGCGGAGGCGGCGAAGACCGTCACCGCGAACGGCGGGGGAACGTCCCAGAAGTTCGAAGCCGGGACGATCTACAACTCGAGGTTCGGCACGTACACACTCCCGGCCGGGATCCAGACCGCGTACACGGCCGCTTCCGGGCCCGCCGGTGCATGGGGCTGGCCGGCGGCCGCGGCCGTCACCGGCCTCGCCGCCGGCGGCACGTCCCAGACGTTCTCGGCCGGCACCGTCTACCAGAAGGCCACCACCGGCGCGCAGATGGTGACCGGGCCGATCCTCACCGAGTGGGTGAAGCGCGGGTTCGTCAACGGTTCGCTCGGCTACCCGAAGACCGCCGCGACCACCACCGGGGACATCACCCGGCAGGCCTTCGAAGGAGGAACGCTCGAACTGACGAACTCCACCGGCAAGGTCATCCTCAAATGACAGCGGGTGTTCGTAGCCTCGGATGAGGAACCCCCACCTGGAGAAGCCCCGACCACCCCCGGTCGGGGCTTCTCGCATGCCGGCGGCCACCCGCGCATGGACGGGTAGACCCCGAGGAGGCTCATGACCGCCCAGACCATCGCCCCACCCGTCGACGAGATCGCCGACGCCGAGCAGCGCGGCGCCGCCGGTGTACTCGCCCAGCTCCGCCGCGTCATCGCTGAGCTCGACGACGCACGCGCCGACGGCACCGTGTACACCTACGGGCAGATCCAGGCGGCACTGAACCGAATCGCCGAGGAGCGACCAGACGCAGCCGCCGCGCTCGAGCAGTATGGGCTGCAGGTCGCCATCAAGGAGCTCCGCACCGCCTCACGTGACATCCCCGGCACCCGCGAATGGGCGGGCAGCGGCAACTTCTCCCGCCCCACGAACCACGCCGAATGGCTCCGCGCACGCGCCCGGACCCGCGAAGCGAAGCTCGCCGGCCTCATCGAGGCGGCCAACTGATGTTCGATCTCACCTGGCGTGACCTCCAGCCGCATGAGGTCCATGACGCCGACACCGACACCGCCCTTGGCACCGTCGCCCGGAAGGCGTACCAGCAGGAACGGTTCAACACCGGCGACAGCATCGCAGCGTTCGCGGCCGCAGCGAACGCCGGAGAGATGTGGATCGCCGCCCGGTCCGCCGGGAAGGTCGACCACGACCTGGTCGTCGCGCGCTACTCCGACGCGTACGACCCCGACACCGCGACCATCCGAGACGGCGAAGACCAGTTCGACGCCGCGCACCGAGAAGCGCTCGTCGCTGTGCACGCTGCAGCGATTGCGGGGACTCGGCGATGACCAACCGGTTCGAGTACCGCGTCCACATCGACGGGGCAGGCATCGCCGACACCGGCCTAAAGAGCCTCGAAGACGTCGTCCGCAACTGGAAGATCTCCGACGATGTCACCGTGCAGCGCTCGAAGAAGGGGAAGTGGAAGACGGTACCTGCCGAGGAGGTGCTCGCGGCCGCTGCGGCCACACCCCGTCCCCTCGACCGCCAGGAAGACAAACCAGCAGACCCGCCCAAGCGTCGCCTCTCCGCCGCCGAACGCCTCGAATGGCTCGCCGACGCACGCTCCGCATACCTGTCCCCGGGCCTGCAGAAGAAGATCGCCAACGACGAAGTGTTCTCCTTCGACGTCCTCGACCACAACGACCAAGTCATCTACGCGCAAGTGTCCGGGATGCGTCACGCCGCACAGGCACTCCGCGGCGACGACATGTGGGGGTGGCTGCCGTCCTGGTATTGGGACGACTGGAAAGACATCAACACGATCGGCGACGGGCGATGAACACCGCACTCGGGGTGCTCGAGGTGGTACTCGTCGTCGCCGAGGCCTGCACTCTCGCCTGGTTGACCTGGTACGCGATCGCCCACCGTCACCTGCTGCACCTCGCCGGGCGGCGGTGCTCGAACTGCGCAGAGAAGGTCACCTGGGAGGCAGGCCGCGCGGACCACGCCGCCGACCGTTTGCGCGACCACGAGAAGGTCTGCCTCAGCTAGACCTGACGGCGAAGACCATCTTCCGCCGCATGTCTGTGCGGCATGAACACGTCGCCGGCCGCACCCACCCGCTCCAACCGTCGACGGGCGAGCGCCGTCGCGCTCACCGCAGCGCTCATCGCAGCGCTCACAGGCGGCGGCGCCACGACAGCCTGGGCTGACGAACCAGGCCAGCTCCGGATCACCGGAACCCTCGTCGTCATCGAATCCGAAGCCACGCCCGACGGTCCGGTGAATATCGGCGGCGCCGCCGACGATCGCACTGAAACCCACGTCTTCACGGACACCGGCCTCGTGATCCCCGTCGACGGCGACGTCATCCCCGACGACGCCGCCTCCGGCGCGGCCGTCGACCTGATCGCCGACATCCCAGCCGACCTCGTCGACGACGTCGACGACGTCGACGACGTCGACGGCGTCGTCGACGCCGACACCGCCGAAGGCCAAGCCGTCGCCGAAGCCGCCGCGGACGCCGACATCCCACTCGAAGCCGTCTCCGGCACGGTCACACAACCTGAGACCGCGGCCGCCGGGGCCCCGCACCAGGTAGACATCGCTGTCGTCACAGGATCTGACGGCTCCGTCGCGCCCATGGACGACGCAGCGGTGCGAGCGGCAATCCAGAGGGTCGCCGACTTCTGGAACGACCAGACCGCCGGCAAGGTGCCGGCGTTCACCGTCAACTCCATCATCCGGTACCAGACCGGCGGGAACGTCTGCGACCAGCAGGCGATGTGGAACGAAGCGGCCTTGAAGTTCGGGCGCGCGAGCTGGAGCTTCTACTACCAGAGCCCATCCACCCACCTGCTCGTCCTCGCCCCTGCATCATGCGGCTCCGGTTCAGGTCTCGGCACAGTCGGCGGCGGCGTCGGCAACGGCGGTGTCACCTGGGCCTCCTACAACCAGTGGACCTTGGATCTGACCATCGCTCACGAGTTCGGACACAACCTGTCCCTGCGCCACTCGAACGTCGAAGCATGCACCTACCCCGTCTACGACGGAACAGGCTGCGGCTTCCTCGAGTACAACGACATCTACGACGTCATGGGATACGGGATCGTCTACTGCGACCCGACCTGTCACGGGAACGCCACCCTCCCAGCCCTGAACGCCACCAACAAGTCCCGGCTCGCGATCCTCACCGCAGCTGACTTCCCCACCGTCTACATGCCCGGCAACACCCCCACCGCGCAGACGACCGTCACCTTGAATGCCGCATCCGACGCAAGCGGGGTACGTGCTGTCCAGGTCAACGACCCGTCCACCGGAGAGCGGTACTTCATCGAGTACCGCAACGGAACCGGCCGGGACTACAACAGCATCTACGCCAGGCACGGCTACGGTCTCGGCGTCCGGTTCCTGAAGATCATCTCTGCGGCATCGCACGTCATCCCTTACCAGCCGTCCGACGGCGTCCGGAAGCAGACGTGGCCTGCCGGGCAGACATTCACCTCCGCGAGCGGAAAGGTGAAGGTAGTCGTCAACTCCGCCGCAGGCGCCACCGCGCAAGTCACCATCACCCTCACCGCGGCCGGACCGTTGCAGTTCACCGGCACGGCCGTCCCGACCGTGACCGGCACTGCACAGGTCGGTCAGACGGTCACTGCGAACCCGGGCTCCGACTGGTCCCCGGCTGCGAGCTCGTACACC
>NZ_WJSP02000160.1 GCF_009720255.1 Agromyces humi
CTCGGTTCGCTCTCCGTCGCGGCCCACTACTTCCCGCTCGGTGCGGGCTTCGGCAGGTATGGGAGCTACACGGCCGGCGCCACGTACTCTCCCGAGTACGTCGAGCTCGGGTTCACGCGCATCGACGTGACGGCGACGATGGAGCTCCTCCGCGGCATCCGCGACGACCGCGCCTTCGCGGGGCACAAGGTGACCCCGCTCACGGTGGTGGCGAAGGCCGTGTGCATCGCCGCGGGTCGCACCCCCGAGGTGAACTCCCGCTGGGATGAGGAGGCCCAGGAGATCGTGCGCTACGGCGGCGTGAACCTCGGCATCGCCGCGGCGACAGGTCGGGGCCTCGTGGTGCCCAACGTCAAGCACGCCGAGCGGATGACCCTCATCGAGCTCGCCGACGCGATCGCCGCGCTCGCCGAGACCGCGCGTGCCGGGCGCACCCAGCCCGCGGACCTCAGCGGGGGCACCCTGTCGATCACGAACATCGGCGTCTTCGGCATCGATGCCGGCACGCCGATCCTGAACCCGGGTGAGGCGGTCATCCTCGCAATGGGCGCCGTGCGACGCCAGCCGTGGGAGCACCGCGGCGAGATCGCCCTGCGCGAGGTCATGACGCTCTCGCTGTCGTTCGACCACCGGCTCGTCGACGGGGAGCAGGGGTCGCGGTTCCTCGCGGACATCGGCGCCATCCTGCGCGAACCGGGTCTCGCCCTCACGATGGCGTGATCATCGCATCGGCGGGAGGATGGGCGCATGCATGATCCGCGCGTCATCCTCTCGCCGGCCGAGACCGGCTCCGAACTCGACGGGTCGGGGTTCACCCACGAAGACCACCTCGTCGGGGCGTTCCGCACCGCCGACTTCGCGAGCGCGGTGCGACTGCTCGACGCGGTCGCGGTCGAGGCGGATGCCGCGGACCACCACCCCGACGTGCACCTCGGATGGGGCCGCATCTCGTTCGAGCTCAGCTCGCACGATGTGGGCGGCGTGACGAGCCGCGACGTGGCGCTCGCGCGACGTATCCGCGAACTCGCCGAGGAACAGGGCGCGAAGCCCGTCTGAGCGCAGCGACGCCGGCCGCCCGGGGTGGCCCGCGTGGCGTCCGCTACCAGGGCGCCGGGCGGTCGTTGTCGCGCGTGCTGTCGTCGGGGAAGTGCGGCAGTTCGGTGCCGCCGGCGCGGATGCAGAGCCAGCGCAGCTGCTCGGCGCTGTCGGGCGCGCAGCGCCAGGTGCGCCACACGTCCTGGCCGACGCGGACGACGGTACCGGCGCCGACGTCGACGAGGTCGTCGTCGAGTCCCATCTGGCCCCGCCCGGCGAGGAAGACGTAGACCTCCTCGATGCGCGCGTGCGTGTGCCAGTAGCCGGCCTCCTCGCCTGGCTCGAGGGCGTTGGCCGTCATGCCGATGTACTGCATGGTCAGGTCGTGGTCGACCACCCGCCGGCCGTCGCGCGAGCTCTCGGGCCGGAATCCGCCGTAGTGGCCGCGCCACTCGTCGAGTCCGCCCATCTCCAGCACCTCGTAGTCGCTCACGTCGCCACTGTAGCGGGGCGTGACGGCGGCATCAGGCGAGGACGTAGATCCGCTCCTCGATCTCGGCGCCGCGCGCGTTCGCGTAGCTCACCTCGGTGCCGACCTGCTGGAACCCGAGCTTCTCGAGCACGGCGATGGATGCGGCGTTGTCGGCAGCGACGCGCGCGCGCACCGGTCGTTCGCCCAGGGTGTCGAGGAAGAGGCGCATCGCCCGCGTCGCGATGTGGCGATTCCACTGCGCCGGGTCGATCCAGGTGGTGATCTCGGCGGCGCCGTCCTCGAACCAGCGGGCGACGCTGCCTACGATCTCCCCATCGGCGCGAACCGTGCGGGCGTCGACCGTCGGGTCGGCGAGCAGGCGCCGCCAGTGGGCGTCGAACATGGCGCGATCGCTCGGGTCGGGCGGCGTGAACGCGGCCATGCGCACCGCCGCCTCGTCCTGCTCGAACGCGAAGAGTGCATCGAGATCCCCGTCGCGGGTCGCGCGCAGGGTCACGACATGAGGCTCGCCCACGTCATCTCCTCCAGGATGCCGCGGATGGTGCCGTCGGCAGGTCGGCGCCCGGGGATGCGGGCGCTGTGCGGAGTGGAGTTCAGGAGTCCGAAGGCGGCGTGTGCCCGGAACCTGAGCTCCGCCTCGGCCCGATCGGGCCGGAGTCGGGAGAGGGTGTCCACCCAGTGCTCGACGTAGCGACGCTGCAGCGAGCGCACGTCGTGGCGTGCGCCGCGGTCGAGCTGCTCGAGCTCGCGGTCCTGCACGACGATGACGTCGGCCTCGCCGATGGCGAAGCGTACCCGCTCGCGTCCGTGGTGAAGTTGCCGCTCGCCATCGCCGTGCTGCGGGAGGCGGCGAACGGCTCGATCGACCTCGCCGCGCAGGTGGACGTCGATCCCCTCACGCGCACGCCTGGGCTCACGGGCCTCTGCAGGTTCGAGCATCCGGCACGCGTCTCCGTCGAGGACCTGCTCTACCTGGCGGTGTGCGTGAGCGACGACACGGCCGCCGACGCGCTCTTCGAGCGGTGCCCGCCCGCCCTGGTCACCGACCTGCTGCGCGGCCTCGGCATCACGGAGATCACCGTGAGGCACTCCATCCGCGAGCTCCACGAGACCCTCGCGAGCCGCCTCACGCCTGACGAGCTGCCCCAGGCCCTCGCGCTCGCCATCCAGGCGTCGACGCGCGGCGGCGGGCACCTCATCCCCCAGCTCGACGTCACGCATGCCAACGCCGGCACTTCGCGAGCACTCGTCGACCTGCTCGAGCGCCTCTGGTCCGGCCCCGAGCTCGCCGGCCAGCGCGAACCGGTTCGCCGCCTGCTCGGCATGAACCTGATGCGCCATCGGCTCGCACCCGACCTGGAGTCCGACGACGCCGAATGGTGCTCGAAGACGGGCACGTTCCTGCACCTCCGGCACGAGGTCGGCGTACTCGAGCACGCCGACGGCAGCGCGTTCGCGATCGCGGTGCTGAGCGAGTCGTCGGTTCCGGCGCGTCGGCAGCCGGGCGCCGAGCAGGCCCTCGGGCACGCTGCCCGGTTGCTGCACGACCAGGTGCGCGCGACGCGATCCACCCGCTGATCGGATGCCGCGCGGGGCCGCTACGCTCGGACGATGCCCACTCCCGAGCCGGCGCCACGGGTCTCACCGCTGCCCCGGCGCATCCTCGTCGCGGGCACCAGCGGCTCGGGCAAGTCGACGCTCGCGGCACGGATCGCAGAGGTCGGCGGGCTGCCGTACGTCGAGATCGACGGGCTCTTCCACGGCCCCGGCTGGACGCCCCGGCCGGAGTTCGAGCGTGACGTCGACGCGTTCATCGCGCGACCGGCGTGGGTCACCGAGTGGCAGTACCCCTCGGTGCGGGCGCGCCTCGCCGCCACCGCCGACGCACTCGTCTGGCTCGACTACCCACGGCCGCTCGTGATGCGACGCGTCATCCGTCGAACGCTCGCACGACGCATCCGGCGCACCGAGCTGTGGAACGGCAACACCGAGCCACCGCTGCGCACCATCGCGACCGACCCCGACCACATCATCCGGTGGGCGTGGCGCACGCATGCCCGCCTGCCGGCGATGGTGCGCGCCGCGGCGGCCGCGAACCCCGCGCTCGAGATCATCCGGCTCGGCAGCCCTCGGGCGACCGAGCGGTGGCTGCGCGACTACGCCGAGGCGGTGGGTGTGTCGATCGCCCCGCCGAAGCGCCGGTTCCGGCCAGCGTAGAGCTCGATCGCCTGCCACAGGTCGACCCGTGAGAAGTCGGGCCAGAGCGTGTCGAGGAACACCATCTCGGCGTAGGCCGACTGCCACAGCAGGAAGTTCGACGTGCGCTGCTCGCCCGAGCTGCGCACGAAGAGGTCGACGTCGGGCAGGTCGGGCACGTAGAGGCGCTTCGCGATGAGCTTCTCGGAGACCGCCGACGGCTTCAGGCGCCCGGATGCCACGTCGTCGGCGATCGATCGCACCGCATCGGTGATCTCGTTGCGTCCGCCGTAGTTCACGCACATGGTGAGGGTGAGCGTGTCGTTGCCCGCGGTGAGCCGCTCGGCGAACTGCAGCTCGTTGATGACGGACGCCCAGAGGCGGGGCCGGCGCCCCGCCCAGCGGATGCGTACGCCCCACTCGTTGAGCTGGTCGCGCCGCCGGTGCAGCACGTCGCGGTTGTAGCCCATGAGGAAGCGCACCTCGTCGGGCGACCGCTTCCAGTTCTCGGTCGAGAACGCGTACACCGACAGGTGCTTCACGCCCGCCTGGATCGCGCCGGCGACCACGTCGAGCAGCGCCACCTCACCGGCCTTGTGGCCCTCGATGCGCGTGAGCCCCCGGCGGTTCGCCCAGCGGCCGTTGCCGTCCATCACGATGGCGACGTGGCCGGGCACCGCGCCCTTCGGCAGCTCGGGCGGGTACACGCCCGTCCAGTCGATCGGCCGATAAGGCACGGCGTCGCGGTGCGTGTAGGGCTTCGGGGTCACGTGGTCGTCGTTTCTCTCGAGACGTGCGGCAGCGAACGCAGCCCGCGTTCGAGGTGCCACTGGGTGTAGGCGGCGACGATGCCGCTGGCCTGGTTGCGGTCGCCGGATGCCGCAGCCTCGGCGAAGGCCCAGTCGCCGGCGAGCAGCGCGCCGAGCAGGGCGACCGTGGAAGGCGCGATGCGCGGGGTGCCGGGTGGTGCGCAGTCGTCGCAGACCACCCCGCCGAGCTGCACCACGACCGCCGTGTGATCGCCGGGGTTGCCGCACCGGGCGCAGTCCTGGAAGCTGGGCGCCCAGCCCGCCAGGGCGAGCGCGCGCAGCAGGTAGGAGTCGAGCGTCAGGCTCGCACCGTGCTCGCCACGGGCGAGCGAGCGCAGGGCGCCGACGAGCAGCAGGTACTGCTGCAGCGAGCCCTCAGCCTCGGTGAGCTTGTCGGCCGCCTCGACCATGGCGTTCGCGGCCGTGTAGGCCGCGTAGTCCTGCGTGATCTCGGCGCCGTACGAGCCGATCGACTCGGCCTGCGTCACGACGTCGAGCGTGCGGCCCTCGTAGAGCTGCAGGTCGGCGACCATGAACGGCTCGAGTCGCGCCCCGAACTTCGAGCCCGTGCGCCGTACGCCCTTGGCGACCGCGCGCACCTTGCCGTGCCGCCTCGTGAGGAGCGTGAGGATGCGGTCGGCCTCGCCCAGCTTGTGGGTGCGAAGCACGACGGCTTCATCTCGGTAGACGGGCACCCTTCATTATCGCGCGCGCGTCCGACGTCGGCGCCGAGCCCGGCGGCGCGAGCCGTCACGTGCAGCCCGGAGCACGCGTCGGATGGTTCACTGGTGGCGTGGCCTCCGCACTCTTCGTCATCCCCCTGTGGCTCGACCTGACGGCGGTCGCGATCGGTGCCATCCAGGGCGCCATGTTCGCGGCCCGGCTCACCGAACGCCGCATCGACCTCCTGGGCGTGGCGCTCATCGGGGTGATCGTGGGACTCGGGGGCGGTCTCCTCCGCGACATCCTGCTCAACCAGCTGCCCGCGGCCATCTCCGACAACTGGTACATCCCGGTCGCCACGGCCGCCGCCCTGCTCGGCATGCTGTTGCTGCGCGTCTTCACGCGCCTGAACGGCCTGATCATCGCGCTCGACGCGGTGACGATCGGCCTGTTCGGCGCGATCGGCACGTCGAAGGCGCTCGCCTACGGCGTGCCCGTGGTGCCTGCGATCTTCGTCGGCGTGATCTCGGCGGTCGGCGGCTCGATCCTGCGCGACGTGGCGCTCAACCTGCCGATCGCGCTCATGCACGTCGGTTCGCTCTACGCCATCGCCGCGACGGCCGGGACGACGCTCCTCGTCGTGCTCGTCGCGTTCGACGTGAACATCGTGGTCGCCGCGACCGCGTGCGTGATCGTCACCACCCTCACCCGCCTCGGCTCGGTGCGCTACGGGTGGAGCCTTCCCGAGCAGCGGGCGCTCGGCAGCTGGCGGGTGTGGCGGCGCGCGTAGCGCAGCGACAAAGCGAGCGGATGCCGCAGCGACGCCCCCGTGACATGGCGGATGCCGCGCGCCGACGTGGGCGCGCGGCATCCGTCGCTCGTCAGACCGCGACGACCTCGCGCTCGGCCTCGGCAGCCACCCTGCCCCGGATCGCCCGGTTCACTGCGGAGACCACGGCCTTCAGCGACGCGGTCGAGATGTCGGCGTCGATCCCGACGCCCCACAGCACGCGGCCCTCGACCTCGAGCTCGACGTAGGCGGCCGCGAGCGAGTCGCCGCTCGCCGAGAGGGTGTGCTCGACGTAATCGCGCAGCTTCACGTCGACGCCCTCGGTGCCGAGCACCGCGAGGAACGCCGAGATCGGCCCGTTGCCACTCGCGTCGGCCTCGATGCGCTCGTCGCCGTCGCGCAGTCCGACGCGCACGTGCACGACGCCGTCGAGGGCGCTCTCGGTGCGGAGCGACAGCAGCTCGAACCGGCCCCACTTCTGCTCGGGGCGATCGGCCGGCGCCGGCAGGTACTCGTCGTTGAAGACGCGCCAGATCTCGTCGCTCGAGACCTCGCCGCCCTCGGCGTCGGTCTTCGCCTGCACGACGCCTGAGAACTCGATCTGCAGCTTGCGCGGCAGGTCGAGGGCGTGGTCGGCCTTCAGCAGGTAGGCGACGCCGCCCTTGCCCGACTGCGAGTTCACGCGGATGACGGCCTCGTAGCTGCGACCCAGGTCGCGCGGGTCGACGGGCAGGTACGGCACGGCCCATTCGAGCTCGTCGACCGTGACGCCGCGGCGCTCGGCCTCGGCCGCCATGGCCTCGAAGCCCTTCTTGATGGCGTCCTGGTGCGAGCCGCTGAACGCCGTGTAGACGAGGTCGCCCGCCCACGGCTGCCGCTCGGGGACCGGCAGCTGGTTGCAGTACTCGGCGGTGCGCTTCACGTCGTCGACGTCGGAGAAGTCGATCTGCGGGTCGATGCCCTGCGTGAACAGGTTGATGCCCAGCGCGACGAGGTCGACGTTGCCGGTGCGCTCGCCGTTGCCGAACAGGCAGCCCTCGATGCGATCGGCGCCGGCCATGTAGCCGAGCTCGGCGGCGGCGATTGCGGTGCCCCGGTCGTTGTGGGGATGCAGCGACAGGATGACGTTCTCGCGGTACGCGAGGTGGCGGCTCATCCACTCGATCGAGTCGGCGTAGACGTTGGGCGTGGCCATCTCGACGGTGGCCGGCAGGTTGATGATGACCTTGCGCTCGGGCGTCGGCTCGAACACCTCGAGCACCTGGTTGCAGACGTCGACGGCGAACTCGAGTTCGGTGCCGGTGTAGCTCTCGGGCGAGTACTCGTAGTAGACCGTGGTGCCGGGCACCGACGACTCCATCTCACGGCACTTGCGCGCGCCGTGCAGGGCGATGTCGATGATGCCCTGACGGTCGGTGCGGAACACGACCTCGCGCTGCAGCACGCTCGTGGAGTTGTAGAGGTGCACGATCGCCTGCTTCGCACCGGCGATCGACTCGTACGTGCGCTCGATGAGGTGGTCGCGCGCCTGCGTCAGCACCTGGATGGTGACGTCGTCGGGGATCGCGCCCTCCTCGATGAGGCTGCGCACGAAGTCGAAGTCGGTCTGGCTCGCGCTCGGGAACCCGACCTCGATCTCCTTGTAGCCCATGCGCACGAGCAGGTCGAACATGATGCGCTTGCGCTCGGGGCTCATCGGGTCGATGAGGGCCTGGTTGCCGTCACGCAGGTCGACGGCGCACCAGCGGGGTGCGGTCGTGATGCGCTTGGACGGCCACGTGCGATCGGGCAGTTCGACGCGGATCTGCTCGTGGAACGGACGGTAGCGATGCACGGGCATCGACGACGGCTTCTGGGTGTTCTGCATGGGGTGCTCTTCTCGCTTGTTCGGATGGATTCAGCCGACGACGAACTCCGCAGCGAGGGAGGCCTGGATTAGGACTCGCTGCGGCAGCTAAGGAGGAGCAGGCCGTGAAGCACGAGCCAAGGCTAACACCGAGGGGTGGGCCGAGCGCAAACATGACGGACGAGCGGATGCCGCGTGGCTCGCGGCATCCGCTCGTCGAAGCGCCTCGCGCGACCGTCAGTCGACCGCGAGGGCCACGACCGGCGCGACCCGCATGGCGCGACGCGTGGGGGCGACGGACGCGACGAGCGTCAGTACGCCCGC
>NZ_WJSP02000161.1 GCF_009720255.1 Agromyces humi
TGCCCGGCACGCCCGTCCTGTTCTACGGCGAGGAGATCGGCATGGGCGAGAACCGCGAGGAGGGCGGACGGATGACCGTGCGCACCCCGATGCAGTGGACCGACGGGGCGAACGGGGGCTTCTCGCGCACGAGGACGGGGGCGTCGCCGCCGGTGCCGACGAGGCCGGCTCGGGCGAGCTCTCGTCCGTCGGTAGGGAGCGACCAGCCCGCGGCATCCGGCGCGCCCACGACGCGAACCGCGCCGCGCGCGCCGATCACCGCGAGCGCGGGGGTCATCACCCGGCCCTCCACGCGCGGCATCCGCGCCCTCGCCTGCCCATGGCGGACATCGCCGCCCCCCTCGTTCGCCTCGTCGCTCAGTGGACGTGAGCAACGCTCGACTTCATCTGCTGGGCGCAGCCTACGACCGCGACCGACGCGCCCGCCAGTGCGGTCGCGGACGTTCAGTGCGGCCCCGGAGGAAGCCGAGGGAGCACCCTGAACCCGACCACGTACGCTGGACCGGTGGATCGCGGCCGGGTGTACCTCTTCCTCGCGCTCGCGAACCTCTTCTGGGCCGGCAACTACGTCTTCGGCGAGATGGTCACGCGCGAGATCTCGCCGATCTCCCTGACGTTCTTCCGCTGGGCCTTCGCGGTCCTGCCGCTGCTCGCGATCGCCTGGCTCATCGAGCGCCCCGACTGGCGCGTGGCGCTTCGGGAGTGGCCGGTGCATCTGCTGCAGTCGGCGCTCGGCCTCACGGGGTACACCCTGCTGCTGTACGCGGCACTCGGCCTCACCGGCGCGGTGAACGCGGCGGTGATCAGTGCGATCAATCCGGCCACGATCGCCCTCGCCGCCGCGATCTTCCTGCATGAGCGGCTCGGCTGGGTGCAGGTGCTGGGGCTGATCGTCGCCTTCATCGGCGTCACCGTCGTGCTCACGAGCGGCGACGTCGGGCAGATCCTCGAGCAGGGCTTCGGCGTCGGCGACCTGCTCGTGATCGGTTCGGTGCTCGCGTGGACCGTCTACTCGCTCATCTCACGTCGCCTCGCGACGCCGCCGATCACGGCGACCGCGGTGCAGGCCGTGTTCGCCGTGGCCACCATGGTGCCGGTCATCGCGATCACGGGCGTCTCGCTGCCGGCCACGGGCGCGGGGGCGCTCGGGCTCGCGTACATCGTGATCTTCCCGTCCATGGCGGGCTACGCACTCTGGAACATCGGCGCGTCGAAGGTCGGTCCCGCCCGCGCCGGGATCTTCCTCAACCTGCTGCCCGTGTTCACGGTGATCATCGCGCTCGCGTTCGGCGCCACCCTCGAGCCGCCCGCCGTGATCGGCGGTGCGCTCGTGATCGTGGGCGTCTACCTCACGCTGCACATCCGACGGTCGGAGAGCGGACGGGCGGATGCCGCGAGCGGGCTGCCGGTACGATAGACCCCCGTGGCTCTCACTATCGGCATCGTCGGCCTGCCCAACGTCGGCAAGTCCACCCTGTTCAACGCACTCACCAAGAACCAGGTGCTCGCGGCGAACTACCCCTTCGCGACGATCGAACCGAACATCGGCGTGGTGAACCTGCCCGACCCCCGGCTCGAGACCCTCGCGGGCATCTTCAACTCGGAGCGCATCCTGCCCGCCGCCGTGTCGTTCGTCGACATCGCCGGCATCGTGCGCGGCGCGTCCGAGGGCGAGGGGCTCGGCAACAAGTTCCTCGCGAACATCCGCGAGGCCGACGCGATCGCGCAGGTCGTGCGCGGCTTCGAGGACTCCGACGTCGTGCACGTCGAGGGCACCGTCGACCCCAAGTCCGACATGGAGACGATCAACACCGAGCTGATCCTCGCCGACCTCGAGACCCTCGAGCGCGCGATCCCGCGCTTCGAGAAGGAGGTCAAGGGCAAGAAGCTCGATCCCTCGGTGCTGACCGCGGCGAACGAGGCGCTCGAGGTGCTGCAGAAGGGCACGCCGCTCTCCGCGGCGTCCGTCGACCTGGAGCCCGTCAAGGAGCTCGGCCTGCTCACCGCGAAGCCCTTCATCTACGTGTTCAACGTCGACGAGGCGGTGCTGACGGATGCCGCGCGCAAGGCCGAGCTCGCCGCGCTCGTCGCTCCCGCCGAGGCCGTCTTCCTCGACGCGAAGATCGAGTCCGAGCTCATCGACCTCGACCCCGCCGACGCCGCGGAGCTGCTCGCCTCGACCGGCCAGGAGGAGTCGGGCCTCGACCAGCTCGCCCGGGTCGGCTTCGACACCCTCGGCCTGCAGACCTACCTCACCGCCGGCCCCAAGGAGTCGCGCGCGTGGACGATCCACAAGGGCTGGAAGGCCCCGCAGGCCGCGGGCGTCATCCACACCGACTTCGAGCGCGGCTTCATCAAGGCCGAGGTCATCTCGTTCGCCGACCTCGTCGCCACCGGCTCCGTCGCCGAGGCCCGTGCAAAGGGCAAGGCCCGCATGGAGGGCAAGGACTACGTCATGCAGGACGGCGACGTCGTGGAGTTCCGCTTCAACGTCTGATGCGGTCGTGACTCCACGACATCGCGCTTCCCGCTCAGTCAAGTCCCTCCCCGCCGCACCCGATGTGTGAGAGGTTGCCGGTGACGAGAGAGCGGGTGTGCCGTGGGGCGATTCATCTACGCGAACGTCTCGACGGCTGAGATCGACGATCGAACCCTGGCGCACCTGCAGGTGATCATCCTGCGCAAGATGGAGCAACGGCAGTCCTTCCCGATGACGCTGAGCGCTCCCGGGCGAATGGTGACGGCGTGGATCTCACCGTCGACGCCGCTCGAATTCGTGTACTTCGGCAATCGTCGTCCTGCCCTCAACGAGGCATGGCTGGTGAAACTGGAGGAAACGGCCAGTTCCGTGCTCGGCTTGACGATCGTGCCGGAGCCGCCCGCGAGCTGAGGCCTCCGCTCGACCTCTGCTCGAGGGAGACCCGGGCTGCTCAGCGCCCCTGGCGCTTCTTGTACGGCTTCGGCTGGCCCTTCACGATGGGCGCGCGGCCCTTGCCCTTCGACGCCTTCGCCTTGCCGCCGGCCTTCGCGGCGGGCTTCTCGGCGGGGGCGGGCGCCGCGGCGATCTCCTTCCGGGCCTCCTCGAGGAAGAGGACGCCGACCTTGGTCAGCTGGGTCTCGCCCTGCCGGGTGAAGAGCGGGTGCCCGATCTCGGCCTCGAGCTTGTCGATCGACGAGTAGAGCGACGCGAGCGGGATGCCGAGCGAGTCTGCCGCGCGCGGGAAGTGCAACTCCTCCGCGACGGCGACGAAACGTCGAAGCAGGGTGATGTTCACGGGAGCCTTCCGTCGGTCGGCGCGAATGCCGGCCGGGCTTCAGGCTACGCGAGTCGGCCTCATCGTTCGAGCTCGTCGCCGCGGTAACAGCCCACGACGTGATCGTTGACCACGCCGATCGCCTGCATGAAGGCGTAGGCGCTCGTCGGGCCGATGAACACGTACCCGTCGGCCTTCAGCCGCCGGCTCAAGGACTCCGACTCGGGGGTGTGCGAGGGCACGGCGGCCCCCGGGGACGGACGCCGGTGCTCGGGCGGTCGGACGCCGTTCGCCAGGTCGGAGAGCGCGAACTCCGACGCCGCAACGACCGCGGCATTGCGCAGGGTGGACCGGATCTTCGCCTCGTTGCGGATGATCCCCGGATCCTGCAGCAGCGCGGCGACGTCGGCGTCGTCCATCTGCGCGACCCGCACCGGATCGAAGTCGTGGAAGGCGGCGCGGAACGCGTCGCGCTTGTGGAACACGGTGAGCCATCCGAGGCCGGCCTGGAAGATCCCGAGGGTGAGCGCCTCGAACACGGCGCTCTCGCTTCCACCCGGGGTGCCCCACTCGTGGTCGTGGTAGGCGAGCAGGGCCTCGTCGTGCTGATGAGCGGTGGCCCACGCGCACCGGGTGCGGTGGTCCCCGCCCGTCGAGGCGGCGCCCGAGGCCCAGTCAGACATGGCCACGCCTCCCCGGCGAACGCGTGTCGGCCGGCTGGGGACGCGGGGCCGCGGCATCCGGGGCCTTGGTGATGGCGTTCAATGAGAGCTCCTCTGCGTCGATGGCTCGAAGGACGAACTTCACCGCGGTCTCGGGGAACCGACCCTCGGACCTCGCGGCCAGGACGGCGCGACGTTCTTCGGCGATCATGGTGCGCCGGAGGCGGGCATAGGACGCGAGGAACGACTCCGAGGACGGATCCGCCGCCGGATGTTCCAGCGAGTCGGAGATGAGGGTGGCGTTCGCCCGCAGCTGCGAGACGACCCGCTCCTCGTCGGCCTCGCCGATCTCCAGTTCGAGACGGCCGAGCCCGGCCGCGTGAGCCTCGGCCATGAGCGTCTCGCGTTCCATCTGCTCCTGCGCGGCGTTCGGCGGCGGCAGGTGCAGGCGCCGGACGAGCACGGGCAGCGCCAACCCGCTGACCAGGGTCGCCACCACGATCACGAAGGCGAGGAACTGCAGGAACTCGCGGTCGGGCGTCATCTCGGGGAGCAGGAACACGGCGGCGAGCGTGACGACGCCGCGCACGTTCGCCGCGGCGATGACGACGGCGTTCTTCCACTGCACGTGCTGCCGGCGCAGCCGCCGTGGTCCCCGTCGGAAGAACCACGCGACCGCGAGCACGAAGGCGAACCGGGAGACGACGAGCGTCACGAACACCACGCTGCAGATGCCGATGGTCGCCCACAGCCCCGGCCCGGTTCGGATCGCCCCCTGCAGGATGCTCGCGAGGTTGAGCCCGATGAACAGGAACACCGCGTTCTCGAGCAGGAACTGGATGGTACGCCAGTTCACCGACTCGGCGATCCGCGCCTCGGCGGACTGCACGACGGGTGACCGGTACCCCAGGTACAAGCCCGCGATGACGACGGCGAGCACCCCCGAACCGAGCACGGCCTCCGCGGCGATGAAGGCGAGGTACGGCGTGATGAGGGCGAGGCTCGTGTCGAGGACCGGGGATCGCAGCCGCGAGCGGATGAACGCCATCGTCCACCCGATCGCCAGCCCGACGGCGACGCCCCCCGCGACGGCGAGGAGGAACTCGCCGGCGACGAGCAGCGGGCTGAGGAGCGTCGTCATCGCGGCGATCGCGGCGTTGAGCGCGACGAGCGCCGCCGCGTCGTTCAGCAGGCTCTCGCCCTCCAGGACGGTGACGACCCGCCGGGGCAGCGCGAGGCGGCCGGTCACCGAGGTGACGGCGACGGTGTCCGTGGGGGCGATGACCGCCGCGAAGGCGAACGCCGCGGCGAGCCCGATGGCGGGAAGCAGCAACGACGTCGTGAGCCCGACCACGATCACCGTGAACGCGACCGTCCCCACCGAGAGGATGAGGATGCTGTCGCGTCGCCGGCGCACGTCGATGAACGAGGTCCGAACCGCCTGCGCGAACAGCAGGGGCGGAAGCACGCCGTAGAGCACCAGCTCCGGCTCCACGTGCACGACCGGGACGATCGGGATGAACGACGCGATCCCGCCGACGATGACCAGCACGACCGGCGCCGACCAGTTCAGGCGCCGCGTCAGGCCCGTCACCGAGACGGTGACGACCACGAACGCGACGGTCCAGACGACCGCGGTCACGGGGTCCATCCGGGCCCCTCGTTCAGCGCACCGTCTCAGTCCACGTGCACGAACGTGGCCAGCGACTGGGTCGGGTCGACGAGGTAGGTGGAGAGCATCATCCCTGTGCCCGGCCCGAGGTCTCGGGCGTTGTGGGCGGTGCCCGGCGGCATCAGGAAGGGGTCGCCGGCGTTCAGCAACAGGCTCGGCGCGCCCTCGATCCGCATCTCGACGGTTCCCGCGAGGATGTAGCCGATCTCCTCACCCGGGTGCGTGTGCCAGCCCGACTCGACCCCGACCGGGATCTCGGTCAGGACCTGCACGATGTCCCTGCCCGGAATCGACGAGGCCTGGTGCTGCAGTTCGGTGCGCTTCAGCTTCGTCGCCAGCTCGTCGACCGGTTCCGCGTCACTCATCGCGATTCCCCGATCTTCTGGAGCGCGCGCAGGATGACGTCCGTCACCGGTTCGGGCTGGGAGACCATGATGAGGTGCGAGCCCTCCAGCTCGAGCAGCTCGGCGTTCGCCCGGCGGGCCATGGAGAGCAGCACGTCGGAGCCGGCCGCCTTGTCACCGGTGGCGACGATGGACCAGGTGGGCAGGTGCTTCCACGCGGGCGGTCCCGACTTCTCGTCGAACGCCGACGCGGCGATCGGTCGCTGGGATGCTGCGAACGCCTTCGCCTGCGCCTCGGGGAGGTCGCCGGCGAACACGGCCGGGAACTTCTCGATATCGACGTACAGCTCGACCGCCGTTTCATCGCCGACGCCCGTCGGGAACTGCGCCTGGACGAGTGCCGGTCCGAGGGCGCTGTCGCGGGAGGTGCCCTCGACCTCACCGAGCGCCTCGCCCTCCTCGGGCGCGAAGCCCGAGACCAGGACCAGGCCCGTGACGTTCGACGCCTGCGTGGCGGCATTCGAGATCACCGCACCTCCATAGGAGTGCCCCACCGCGAGCACCGGGCCGGGGATCTGGGTGATCACGCTCGCGATGTAGTCGGAGTCGGACCGGAGGCCCCGCATGAGCAGTCCCGGCGCGCGGACGGGGATACCGGCGGCCTGGAGCCGTTCGATGACGGGGACCCAGCTCCCCGCGTCGGCGAATGCGCCGTGCACGAGCACGACGGTCGTGGGTTCAGGTGTGGTCGCCATCTTCATCTTCCTTCGGTTGGGGGTGTCGCGGGTGTCACAGGGTCGGGCACGGCGTCGGGCACCATCGCGATGCAGTCGACCTGCACGCCGTAGCCGGGCAGCGCGACGCCGACCGTCGTGCGCGCGGGGAGGTGGGCGCCGAACGCCTCGATGTAGGCCTCGTCGAACTGCGGCAGCGAGTCGAGATCGGCGAGGAAGACCCCGCACCTGACCACGTCGTCGAGTCGCGCGCCGGCGGAGCGCAGGATGATCGCGAGGTTGTCCAGCACCACCTCGGTCTGCTCGCGGATCGTGCCGTCGACGAGTGTGCCGTCGCGGGTGGGACTCTGACCCGACACGAACACGAAACGGCCATCCGCCACCACCGCCGCCACCGAGACATGCACACCGGCACCGGTTCGGGCGACTCGACCGACGTTCACCGGCGCGACGCCCTATCCGGCCGCCGGCGCGCCCGCTGCGGCAGCCGCCTCGCGGATGAGATCGACGACGCGCGCGGCCTCGGGTACCCCCACGCTGTGCGAGCCGCCCTGCAACTCCACGGTCGAGCGCGATCCGGCGCGTTCGGCCATGAAGCGGTGGCTCGCTGCCGGGATGTTCTTGTCGTCGGAGCCGAACAGGAACCACGACGGGATCGTCTTCCATGCCGGTGCTCCGGATGCCTCGTTCAGGGCCGCTTCGACGATGGGCCGCTGGGTCACGGCCATGACCGCCGCATCCCGCTCCGACGAGTCGGCGGCGAACTGGGCGCGGTACTTGTCCTGGACGATGTACAGGTCGTTCTCGCCGTCGGGGAGGGCGACCGCGGTGAGCGTGTCGCCGAGTGTCCCGCCCTCGTAGCGCCCGGCGAGCTGTGCGGCGCTCTCTCCCTCATCCGGCGCGAATCCGCCGACGTAGACGAGGGCCTTCACCGCGGGGTTCCCGGTCGCGCCGTTCGTGATGACCGTGCCGCCGTACGAGTGGCCGACGAGCACGATGTCTCCCTCGACGTCGTGCAGGACGGCTCGGAGGTACTCGGCGTCCGTGCGGACTCCGCGGAGGGGGTTCGCGACCGCGATCACCGGGAATCCGTCGTCGAGCAGGAGCCTGACGACGCCGGACCAGCTCGAGGACTCGGCGAACGCGCCGTGCACGAGCACCACCGTGGGCCGGTCCGGGGAGGGATTCGAGATGCTCATGGCGGCTCCTTGCGCAGACGCCGGGCCGCGCTGACGCCGGACCGGGGGAATGGCCCCAGCATCCCCGTGAACCGGCCGGGCGTCGAGCACGCTGCCCTCACCCTTCGCGTGGGGGCCAGCGTGAACGCGGACCCCCGGCTGGTGCGGTGCGGCTCAGGGTGCGGAGAGCGGGAGGGTGGCGACGAGCCGGGTACCGTGGCCGCTCGGGCTGTGGACGCTCACCGATCCGCCGAGCGCCTCGGCCCGGTCGACGAGGCCGGTCAGGCCGGATCCGCGG
>NZ_WJSP02000162.1 GCF_009720255.1 Agromyces humi
CGTCACCCGGGCGGATTCGCCGCTGCGCGTCGCGCGCGGCATCCGCTCGGCGTGCGAGGCGCACGAACGGCGACGACGACGGGCGCTCGCCGCAGCCCACCCTGACCCGCCGCGAGATGGAGGTGCTCGGGCTGCTCGCGCAGGGCCTCAGCAACAAGGAGATCGCCGGGGTGATGTGGCTGAGCGACCGCACCGTCGAGCGCCACATCACCAGCCTCTATCGCAAGATCGGCGTGGCCCGCCGCAGCGAGGCGACCGCGTTCGCCCTCCGGCACGGCATGGGGTAGGTCGTGCGATCGTGCCCGACTCCTGCGATGGCGGTGTGAGGGGTTCCCCTCAAATCGTGCCGTGAGCCGCCCCGAATTGGCGAGGCCTACGGACGCCGCCCGCACCCGCGTCGCGGGAGTCTCGAAGTGCGGCGCCGGCCGCCACGATCACCGAAGGAGCACCCAGACCATGACCATCACCGAACCCCGCCCCGACGCGGAGCACCGCGAGGGCGACACCTCGATCCGTCCGTTCACCGCCGCATTCCCCGACTCCGACCTCGAGGACCTGCGCCGCCGCATCCACGAGACCCGCTGGCCCGATCGGGAGATCGTGAGCGACGCGTCCCAGGGCGTCCAGCTCGACGTCGTGAAGAAGCTCGCCCGGCACTGGGAGCAGGGGCACGACTGGCGGGCCGCGGAAGCCCGGCTCAACGAGCTGCCGCAGTTCGTCACCGCGATCGACGGCGTGGACATCCACTTCATCCACGTGCGCTCGCAGCATCCGGGCGCCCTGCCCATGATCGTCACCCACGGATGGCCCGGGTCGATCATCGAGCAGCTGAAGATCGTCGGCCCCCTTACCGACCCCACCGCGCACGGCGCCAGCGCCGAGGACGCGTTCGACCTCGTCATCCCGTCGCTGCCCGGGCACGGCTTCTCGGGCAAGCCGTCCGAGACCGGCTGGGACCCGATCCGCATCGCGCGTGCCTGGATCGAGCTCATGCAGCGCCTCGGCTACGACCGCTACGTCGCCCAGGGCGGCGACTGGGGCAACGCCGTGACGGAGCAGATGGCCCTGCTCGAGCCCGCTGGGCTCGTCGGGATCCACACCAACATGCCGGCGACGGTCCCCGACTCGATCCAGGCCGCGCTCACGAACGGCGACGCGGCGCCCGAGGACCTCTCGGCCGAGGAGCGCGGCGCCTGGGACCAGCTCGCGTTCTTCTACGCGCACGGCCTGGCCTACGCGCAGGAGATGGGCAACCGGCCGCAGACGCTCTACGGGATCGCGGACTCGCCGGTGGGCCTCGCCGCGTGGATGCTCGACCACGACGCCCGCAGCTACGACCTGATCGCGCGGGTGTTCGACGGGGCATCCGAGGGGCTGACCCCCGATGACATCCTCGACAACGTGACGCTCTACTGGCTCACGAACACTGCGGTGTCGTCGGCGCGGCTCTACTGGGAGAGCAAGCTGCCCTTCTTCGCACCGAAGGGCGTGAAGCTGCCGGTCGCGGTGAGCGTGTTCCCCGACGAGATCTACGCCGCCCCGCGCAGCTGGGCGACGCAGGCGTACCCGAACCTGATCCACTTCAACCGCCTCGAGCGGGGCGGCCACTTCGCGGCATGGGAGCAGCCCGAGCTGTTCTCGCAGGAGATGCGCGCCGCCTTCCGGTCGCTGCGGTGATCCGGCATGGCTGACACTGGATCGTTCGGGAGCATCCGACAGGTGGACGCCGGTGTGCTCAGCGTCGGCTACGCCGAGGTGGGGCCGCCAGACGGCCCGGCGGTGCTGCTCCTGCACGGGTGGCCGTACGACATCCACAGCTACCTGGATGCCTCGGGGCTGCTCGCGGCGCAGGGTTTCCGCGTGATCGTGCCGCACCTCAGGGGGTACGGCTCCACGCGGTTCCTCGATGACGACGCGCCCAGGAACGGCCAGCAGGCCGCCCTGGCGTTCGACGCCATCGCCCTGCTCGACGCACTCGGCGTCGAGCAGGCGGTCGTCGGCGGCTTCGACTGGGGCGCGCGGTCAGCTGGGATCGTGGCCGCGCTCTGGCCCGAGCGGACCCGCGCGCTCGTGGCTGTGAGCGGCTACCTGATCGGCGACCCGGCGGTCAACCGTCGCCCGCTGCCGCCGGCGGCCGAGCTCTCGTGGTGGTACCAGTTCTACTTCGCCACCGAGCGCGGGCGCGACGGCTACGACGAGTACCGCGACGAGTTCTCCCGGCTCATCTGGCACACGGCGTCACCGCAGTGGAGCTTCGACGATGCGACGTTCGCGCGGAGCGCCGCATCCTTCGACAACCCCGACCATGTCGCCATCGTCATCCACAACTACCGGTGGCGGTTGGGGCTGGCCGAAGGGGAGTCGCGCTACGACGACGTCGAACGGCGACTGGCCGCCACGCCGCCGATCACCGTGCCCACCATCACGATGGAGGGCGACGCCAACGGGGCGCCGCATCCGCAGCCCGAGTCGTACGCCGGCCGGTTCACCGGGCCGTACGAGCACCGGCTGATCACCGGGGGCGTCGGGCACAACCTGCCGCAGGAGGCGCCCGAGGCGTTCGCGTCCGCGATCGCGGATGCGGCGGGAATGGCCGCCGACCGCGCCACCGCCGCGGCCACGACTGGAGGAACAGATGTCCGATCACATCGAGAATGAGGAGGCGGTCGCCGCGACCGTCATGAGGGAGGGCCGTGGCGGCCTGTTCCGCTCGCTCGCGCACCGCCTCGCGGGGGATCGGGAGGTGCTCCCCGACGAGGGCCGCCTCCCGTCGTTCGACCGTGCGACGAGCTGGTTGAACTCCGAGCCGCTCACGCCGGCGGGCCTGCGCGGCCGGGTGGTGCTCGTCGACTTCTGGACGTACACCTGCATCAACTGGCTGCGCACGTTCCCGTACCTGAAGGCATGGGCGGAGAAGTACGCGGACGCCGGGCTGACCATCGTGGGCGTGCACACCCCCGAGTTCGGCTTCGAGCACGAACTGCGCAACGTCATCGCGCAGTCGGGCGCACTCGGCGTGCACTACCCGATCGCGGTCGACAGCGACTACGGCGTCTGGGACGAGTTCGCGAACCACTACTGGCCCGCGGTCTACATCGCCGACGCCGAGGGCCGTCTGCGCTATCACCACTTCGGCGAGGGGGAGTATGCCCGAACCGAGATGGTGATCCAGCAGCTCCTCGTCGAGGCCGGCGCGGAGGGCGTGGACATGGACCTCGTCATGGTCGACCCGCAAGGACTCGAGGTCGCCGCCGACTGGCGTTCGCTGCGCTCGCCCGAGACCTACCTCGGGTACGGCCAGAGCAGCGGATTCCTCGCGGAGGACGCCGCGCTCTACGACCGCCCGCACGACTACGAGGGGGCCGGCGGCCTGCCGCTCAACGCATGGACCCTCACCGGCGTCTGGACGCAGGCGCAGCACGCTGCAGTGCTCAACCAGGCGGGCGGACGCATCTCGTTCGCCTTCCAGGCGCGGGACGTGAACCTGGTGATGGGACCGGCGACGGTGGGTGCGTCGATCCCGTTCCGGGTGCGGCTCGACGGGCGGGAGCTCGACGGGGCGAATGGCACCGACGTGGAGGCCGACGGGCGGGGCGTGGTGCGCGACCAGAACACGTACCAGCTGGTCCGGCAGCCGGGCGAGGTCGAGGAGCGCGTCTTCGAGATCGAGTTCCTCGAGGCGGGGGCGGAGGCGTACTGCTTCACGTTCGGGTGAGCGAAATGAGCGGCGGTGAGTGGCGGTGAGCGGCGGCCCGCCCGGCACTCGCGTGGTGGTCACAACCCGCCCGGCCGGCCGGTCAATGCTCATGACCGGCCGGCCGGCCGGCCGGGCGGGCCGAGAGCAGCGCAAGGCGACAGGAGAGCCTCATGAGCACAGCAGATGCGTCCGAGCGGTTCGAGTACCCCGATTCGGCGGGGTATCCCGACGGCGCCGGATTCCTCGACGAGGGCACCGAGCAGCTGGTCGACGAGGTGACCGCCGACGCCGTTCGTGCGGTGGACCGGCCGTCGGCCGACGCGGCATCCGAGGTCGAGGTGCAGCGCCGTGACGACGTGCACGCGTACGTCGCCGTGATCGACGGCGTCGAAGTCGCGAGCATCCGCTACGACGAGGTCGACGGCCGGATCGTCGTGCAGACGACGACGGTCGAGCCCGAGTTCCGCGGGCGCGGACTCGCCACCGACCTCATCGCCGACGCGCTCGACGACCTGCGAGAACGCCGGATGCCGGTCACGGTGCGCTGCCCGGTCGTGGCGTCGTTCATCGCGGCTAACCCGCAGTACGCCGACCTGGTCGAGGCGCGGCATCCGGACGCCTGAGCGTCAGCGATCCGCTCATCACCGTTCGCACGTTCGCGTGTGGTGGGCGCTTCGTCACGTCGAGACGTTCAGGTACTTCGCGATCCGTTGGGCGGCCTGTTCGTGCATGCCCTGATCCCACAGCGACGTCTGATTGGGAGCCACGACGATGCTCATGATCGAGCCGGATCCGTCGGCGACCCCGGAGACCGTGATCTTCTGCACGGCGGACCATCTCCCTGGGAACAGGCCGCCGATGAGCAGCTCGACGCCGTCGGGCGTCTCCGATTCGCTGCGGACGTCAGTACACGCACGCACCGCACGACGGGCACGTTCGAGGGCATCATCGACCGGCAGCGACGTCGGATACTCCAGCTCCCATGTCTGCCAGCCCGCACTTCGGAGCCGGCCGTCTCCACTGGCTGGTACGCGCGGCTCGGCGTCACGGTCGGTCGACGTGACCGACGCGCCGATTCCGTCGTCGTCCGTGCCTCTGCCGCCGATGACGACGCTACCCGCGGCGTCGAGATGCAGCACGACGGAGACCCACTCCGCCGATCGGAGGAGGCCGGATCGCTCGATGGGTACCTCTGAGATCGCACGGCGACCATCCATGGTCGCCTGCTCGACGTCGCCGTGGGTCACGATCCCTCGATGGAACGCCTTGGCGAAGGGGAGTGCCGCGCGGTCATTGACCTCGAACTGCATCGAGACGCACGCGGGCACGCCTTGATGCACGATGGCGCCGGCGACGCTGTGCGCCACCTGCCTCCCGACACCCATCGCGCCGCGACATGCATTGAGGATGACGAGACGGAGATGAGGGTGCGATGCGAGCGTCGCCCCCAACCTCGACGCGACGACCAGATCCGATCGGCCGGCCTCATCGGTGAACGCCAGGAACCCCTGCGCAAGTTGCGGGTCGTAGCCCCCATGACCAGAGAAGTGCACGACGTGCCACGGCCCGTCATCGCTGAGCGCGTCTTCCAAGTCCGAGAACGTGCAGACGCGAGTTTCCGGGGTCAGGAGGTGAGGCTCGACCGCGCCACCGAGTCCTGAGAGCTCGGTGACCAGCATGCCGAACTCACCGCCGACGTCGATCGCGCCCTGGTCGTCGGGTGTGGAGCCGACCAACAGGATGCGGATCGGGTTCAGTGCGGAGAGTTGCGCCATCGGGCCGACTCGAACGGGGTTCCGGGTGATGCTGACCCGGGGATCGAGCGCGAGGTATGCCGCGGTGGCGGGGTCGCTCAGGAACTCCCACGGTTGGGCTGCGACGAGCCCGGAAGAAGTGATGATCTCGATCCGGATGCGACGACCATTGCGTCGAGCAGCCTCCACCTGGTGGGGCCACTGTCCCCAGAGTCCCAAGGTCGCCTCGAACAGTTGCCGCCCATGCTGCAGCATTCCCGCTTGAGCTTCGGCGACCCGCTCACGACTGGCCGCATCGACGACGTTCGCCGTGACGAAGTCCTCCAGCTGGTCCAGTTGGGCGAAGTCGAAGGCCGGCAGCTCGGTCGAACGTTGAACGTCACCGAAGGCGGCCGAAGAGATTCCGACTTGCACGGCCAACGTGCCGACCTGCTCCGCCCCTGCCTGGCCCGACGGGGTCAGCGACATTCGAACCAGATCGATGGTCATCCCTCACCTCCCATTTCGCAATGGCGGGTCGGCTGCTCATCGTCCGGCTGGCCGACATATCGCGAACACTGGCACCGCCCCGAGGAGACCTCAATGCATTGGGCCGCCGCGCCCCCATGTTTGGGGGTCTCGGTCGTCCTCCCTGCGGCGGGTGCCTTCCCCGCAGCCGTCGAGCGGAGGAGGATCGGATCGCACCTGTCCCGGCGCCGCAGTGAGGAGCACCCATGTCGACCGATTCGCCGCACGAGCCGGCGCCGCCGTCCGCCGAAGCGACCGATCCGCCCCGCGATTCGGACTCCATCGCCCGACGGATCCTGAGACTCGACGTGGCGATGAAGCGATGCGGCTATGTGGCCGTCGGCCTGAGCGGCCTGGTACTCCTTCTGGGGCCTGGGGATCTTCTCTCCGGAGCCACGCTGTTCCCGCCGATCATCGTCACGCTGATCGTGTTCGCGACCCTGTCCCTGGGCATGGCGTACGTGCCCCTGCTGATGGAGACATCGCGCTTGAAAGCGCGACTCGCGGAGGGCCGAGCGGGTGAGGACGATTCGGCCGGCAGGTACGACCCCACGCCACATCATTGGTACATCGCCGGGGCGGTGACGCTCGCCGTCGGTGGTCTGATGATGGTGATCGGCAGCTGGCTCGCCGCGTTCGTCTGAAACCGAACGGAGCTGCGTCACGGGTGACAGAAGACGTGGCACACTCCGGACACGCAGCCTTGGGGTACGGCCGCGATGAGAAGCCCCAACGTGACCGATCCGATGATGCGATTCCCGATGCGGCCGCGAAGCGGCACCCACCTTCGCGTCGACGTGCGGCGGAACGATGAAGAGTCCATCGGGTCCCCCTGACTCGTAGACTGCCTTGCCCGGACTCTAAACCTCGCGCGAACGAGCCGAAAGTACGAGCCACAGGTTCCGCGGCCCCAAACCGGGGCACATGCCTGTCGGGCGGTTCCGTCGACGAGCGGTACACCGATGCAGTCCCAGGCGCAGGCCGGCCAGCGTAGCCGTCGCGATTCCGCGAGAATGGAAGGAGACGTGAAGGGGCCTGACATCATGAGCGAGCTGACGACGGACGCGACGACGGATGCTGCGGCGACGATGCCGCCCGGTCGGGGCGCGCCCACCCCGCACGGCCCCGGCCACCACGCGATCGGCTGCCCCGAGTGCTTCGAGGAGCTGCAGCGCAACCGCGACTGGTGGAAGGCCCGCCCCGAGGGCTCGCGACTCGTCGGACTCGTCGTCGCCCGCGACGATATGCCGTCCGTCGTCGAGCAGCGCAACGACCTGGCCGCGTTCGGCGTGGCGATCCTCGACTTCAAGCACCCCGCGCCCGAGGGCACGATGACGTGGGAGCAGCGATTCGGCCTGCTGTTCGAGACGCTGCGCGCCGGTGACGTGCTCGTCGTGGCGAACGAGCGCGCGCTCGGCAGCACGTCCGAGGAGGTCGCGCGCACCATCCGCACCCTGCAGCGGCACAACCTCGTCGTCAAGGTGCTGAGCCACGGCGCCCCGCACCTCGAGACGGCATCGCTCTAGGGTGATCACCGACCGCGAACTCGCCCGGTGGCGGCTGCACGCGCAGCTGCTCGCCGCACCCGCCGAGGGCGCAGAGGAGGTGGTGCGCTCGTTGCTGGCCGTGCAGGCCGAGAACCCGTCGCAGTCGGCCTGGGCCGTCGCGACGCGCACCACGTCACCACGCGAGGATGACCTCGCGGACGCCCTCGCCGACGGGCGCGTCCTGCGCATCCACGTGCTGCGCTCGACCTGGCACTACGTGCACGCCGACGACGCGCAGTGGCTGCAGGAGCTCACCGCGCCGCGGGTGATGCCGGTCTTCGCGCAGCAGTTGCAACCGCTGGCCGATCGGCTGCCCGCACTCGACGACGCCGTCGAGGCGATGCTCGCCGAGTCACCCGACCGCACCCGCAGCGATCTGGCGTCCGCCCTGGCCGAGCGCGGCGAGGAGCTCACCGGCCAGCAGCTCATGCTGCTGCTCGGACGCCTGGAAGTGCTCGGCCTGGTGTGCAGCGGGGTGCCGCGCGACGGGGAGCACACCTACGCCCTCTACACCGAACTCGGACTCGAAGGGCCCACCCGGCGGATGCTCGACTGGCTCCTCGAGCACCTCGCGCCGAACGCCAGCGACTCCGCCGAGTGGGCCGCCCGTCTCGCGTTCATGACCGAG
>NZ_WJSP02000163.1 GCF_009720255.1 Agromyces humi
ACGTCGCCCAGGTCGGCCGCCTCGGCGCTCGTCACGCGTGCCGGGCCATCGGTGCCCCTCGGATGTCCCGGGAACAGCCGCTGCACGAGCACCAGCACCTCCGGGTCGCCCTCGACGAGCAGCGCGCCGCGCAGGAACGCGGCCATCGCGCCGGTGCGGCCGCCGACGATCTCCTCGAAGAGGTCCTCACCGACGATGACGACGCAGTCGGCGGGAGCGGGCCCGTCTTGCGGCGCGACGCGGATGTCACCCCGGTCGATGGTGAGCAGCCGATGGCCGACGGATGCCTCGTCGCCGACGTCGAACCGCACCGTGGCGCGCACGCGCTCCAGCAGCGGTTCGTGCCCGCGCCGGCCCAACTCCTCGAAGAACGCAACGGTCGATGACTTCATTGGGGTCCTTAGGCGCCATCCTACGAGCGCCGAGGCCGATGGTCACGGGGTTGCGCGTTCGGAGCGGACCACCGTCCGCTACGACGAGGGCGCGGCGTGCACGCGGAGGCGACCGCGCAGGAACGGCAGCGCCGGTGCCCGGTAGCGGAGCGCCGGCGGGTCGGATGGTGCCAGCCGGATCTCGGCGCGGCCGAATCGCCACATGCGGTTGAACAGGTACACCCCGACGGTCACGGTCTCGTCGGCCGGCACCTGCCACGTGCCGATGCCCCATTGGGCCGGCTGGCCGAGTTCCGCGATGACGAGGGTGGGGCGGATCCCGCCGTAGAGGGCGAACCACGGCTTGTGCAGCGTCAGCTCGATGCGGCGGATGGAGCGGTCGTCGGACTCGGCGGGCATCAACGGCGCTCGACCGGCTGGAACGTCACGTGCGTCTCCCGACTGCTGGCGGCACGGGCAGGGCGCGCCTGAAGCCTGAACAGCGTAACCCGCGCCCGGACCGGGTCCGGCAGCGACCGCGCCCAGCGCCATCTTGAATCCCGGCTCGTGCGCCTACCGCGCGGTCGCGCGAAGCTGAAGCCACACGGCCAGGCGCTCGTCTGCCGTCTCGAGTCGCACGCCGTGCGCCTCACTCGCCCGGGCGAGTCGGTGCCGCACGGTGTTCTGGTGCACGCCGAGACGCTCGGCGGCCTGCGCCACGTTGCCGAAGCACTCCAGCCAGGTGAGGAGGGTGTCGGCGATGGGCCGCGTCGGCTCCGTGGCTCGCAGCGCGTCGATCGCCGGGTCGCGAAGCTCGCCGGCGGCGGCGAACAGCTCGGCGACGCGCTCGACCACCAGGCTGGGGCGGACGCCTGCCGCGGTGACGATGCGCGGCATCTCGGGAACGGATCCGCGTGCTGCGGCGCTCAGGAGTCGATCGGCGAGCTCGCGCGCGCCGGCCACCTCACCGGAGCGGTGCACGGGACCGGCGACGGCCACGGTGGTGCCCTCGCCGACGAGCCGGTCGATGAGCGGCAGCAGCGGTTCGGCCATCCTGACCGCCTCGTCGACGCTGCCGGCGGTGAACAGCGCGTACACGCGCCCGCGGTGGGCGATGGCGACGGCGTCGGGCCGGTGCAGCACGAGGTGCCGGATCGCGGTGGACCGCAGTTGCGCGATCGCAGTGGGTCCGGCCCCGGGCACCTCGAATCCGAGCAGCGCCGCGCCACGCTCCTCCGGGATGCCGAGCTCGGCGAACTCCGTACCGGTGAGGTCGATGCCGGTCAGCAGGGTGCGCAGGCGGTCCTCTCGCGGCCGCTGGTTCGTGGCGTGCACACGAAGGTCGTCGAGCAGGTGCGCGCCGGCGAGCTCGCTCGCACGTCGCATCCGCTCGTCCTGTTCGGGTGTCACCCGGCCCTCGCCTGAGGCGTCGATCGCCCAGATGCTGCCGAGCGGCAGGGCACCCGCCCGGATCGCGACGGCCACCCGCGGTTCCTCCTCGCCGAGGCGCGGGTACTTCACGGCACCTTCGGATCGCAGCACGGTGCGGTACTGGTCGTCGTTGTAGGGCGACGCCGGCACCTGCCGGGCGAGGATGCCGTGGGTGCGCAACGCGTCGATCAGCTGACCCGGCACCGACGAGTACGCGAGGATGTTCCGACTCAGGTCTTCGATCGCGACGGAACCGCCGAAGAACTCGGCCAACTCGTTGGCGAGTGCGAAGAGCGGCTCAGCGCCCCGGTCCTGCGGGCCGGCGAGGGGCGCTTCGGCCTCACCGAGCAGGCGGGTCAGCTGGGCGTCGAGCAGTCGCCAGCTGATGCGGTCGGCGACACGGAGCAGCGGGAGTCCGGTCGCTTCGGCGATGGCCGCCAGTGCGGGGAGGCGCTCGGCGCTGCACTTCACGGCAAGGCCCGCTGCCCCGCGTTCGGCAGCACCAGAGGCGACCGCGGCGAGGCGTGCGGTGCTGAGGGACGCGGTCGACGGGGCGAGCAGCAGCGTGCCAGTGGCATCCGGAACCTCGTCGGCGATGTCGAAGAACTCGGTGCCGACGACGTGGGCAGCGCCGCCCATCGACCCGATCGCCGTGATGGTGCGGGGGCCGAGCTGCTCGACGAGTTCCGCGAGCGTGACGCGTGGACCAACCGCTCTCGCCACCCGATTTGGAGGAATCGCTGCATCCATGTGCCAAAGCTATCCGAGATCTCCAACCATCGGCGACCGGCCTCTCCCTAGGCTGGCCGACGTCGACGGCGAGGACGCGGTCGACGGAGGAGGAGACGATGACCCCGACCCGGCCCGCACCCGAAGGCACCCGCCTCGGCGAGCTCTGGCGGATCCTGCCCGAGGAGGCGACCGCGACCGACGACGGCGTGCTCGAGATCGGCGGTGTCGCCGTCACCGAACTGGCCGAGCGGTTCGGCACGCCCTTGCACATCTACGACGAAGCGGGGCTGCGGCGCCAGATCCGCCGGTTCGTCGACGGCCTCCGCGAACGCTGGCCGAACTCCGACGTGCTGTTCGCCTCGAAGTCGCTGCCGGCGGTCGGCATGTACCGCGTCGCGCAGGAGGAAGGGCTCTCGGTCGACATCGCGGGTGGAGGCGAACTCCGGCTCGCGCTCGCCGCCGGGGTCGACCCCGCACGGCTCGCCTTCCACGGCAACGCCAAGACCGATGCCGAACTGCGGATGGCGCTCGACGCGGGCATCGGCACGATCATCGTCGACAACGACGACGAGCTCGACCGGCTCGAGCGGCTGCTCGAACGACCGCAGCGGCTCCTGCTGCGCGTCATCCCCGGCGTCGAGGCGAAGACGCATGCGTCCCAGGCCACCGGAGGCCTGGACTCGAAGTTCGGGTTGCCCATCGACCAGGCCGAGCGCGCGATCGCCCGCATGCAGGCGCATCCGCTCATGGTGTTCGAGGGCGTGCACCTGCACATCGGCTCGCAGATCCTCGACACCACCCAGTTCGCAGAGGCGGTCGCCAAGATCTCGACCGTGGGCACCTTCGGCACCTACGACGTGGGCGGCGGGCTCGGGGTCAGTTACACCTACGCGGAGGAGGCGCCGAGCGTCGAGGCCTACCTCGACGCGATCGTCGCGGCCGCGAGGGAGCACCTGCCCGCCGGCGCCCGCCTCATGATCGAGCCCGGCCGGTCGATCGTCGCTCGGGCCGGCGTGACGCTCTACCGGGTCACGACGGTGAAGCGGACGGGGCGCACCTTCGTCGCGGTCGACGGGGGCCTCGCGGACCAGATGGACATCGCCCTCACCCAGCAGCGATACGAGGCGATCATCGCCGACCGCCTCCTCGAGCCGTGGACCGAGACCGTGCAGCTCGTCGGGCGCCAGTGCGAGTCGGGCGACCTGCTCGTCGACGGTGCGCCCATGCCGCCGGCCAGGGTCGGCGACCTGGTCGTGATGCCGGGCACCGGTGCCTACGCCTACACGATGTCGAACAACTACAACGGCGCCCTCAAGCCGGCGATCGTGTTCGTCGCCGACGGCGACGCGCGCCTCGTGACCCGCCGCGAGACCTACGACGATCTGCTCGCCGCGCATGCACCCGCCATGGCGCATGCCCTCGCCTGAGATCCAGGCTCCGACCCGACCACGACCCGGCCGTTCCGATCACGATCCGATCACCCCACGACAAGGAAGTCACCCCATGATCGCTCGAACCACCACCACACTCCTCAGCGCCACGGCGGTCGCCGCCGCCCTGATGCTCACCGGATGCACCGGCGCCGGCGGCTCCGGGGAGGATGCCGCCGCGGCATCCGGCCCCGACCTGCCGGTCGGCGACGAGGTGTCGACGACCGCCGACCCGGCGCTCGCGGCGCTGCTGCCGAAGGAGATCGTCGACAAGGGCCGCATCGACGTCGCCGTCGACATCCCCTTCCCGCCCATGGCGATGTACGACGAGCACAACCGCGCCATCGGATTCGACCCCGAGCTGGGCCGACTGCTCGGCCAGAAGCTCGACATCGACGTGTCGCTGAACAAGCAGGCCTTCGACTCGGTGATCCCCTCGCTGCAGGCGGGCAACAACGACCTCATCATGAGCGGCATGAACGACACCCCCGAGCGCCAGGAGACGCTGAGCTTCGTCGACTACACGCATGGCGGCTTCGCCATCCTCGTGCCGGCGGGCAATCCGAAGGACGTGTCGACGCAGACCGACCTCTGCGGCATGACGGTCTCGGTGCAGAAGGCAACGGTGCAGGGTGAGCTGCTGCGCGCGATGGACTGCGGCGCCGACCCCGTCACCGTGACGGAGCTGCCCTCCGATCTCGACGCGCAGACCGCACTGCGCGCGGGCAAGAGCGATGCGTACGTCGCGGATGCGGTGGTCGCCGAGTACGTCGCGGCGACGACCGACGACGGCGAGGCCTTCGACGTGGTGCGCGACCCCGAGAACCCGGCCGGGTTCGACCCGGTCTTCAGCGGCATCGGCATCCTCAAGGGAGACACCGAACTCGTCGACGCGATCCAGCAGGCGCTCCAGGCGCTCATCGACGAGGGCACGTACCAGCGGGTGCTCGAGCGCAACAACATCAGCGCGTACGCGGTCGAGTCGGCCGCGGTGAACCAGGGGGCGACGCAATGACGCTGCAGGGTCGGGGCGAGGGCGAGGGCGAGGGCCGGGGTCACGGTCTGGGCCAGGGTCTGCTGGCGGGCCCGTCGGCGAACGCGGCGGCACCGGATGCCACGGACGGCGACGTCGTGGCGATCCCGCTGCGTCGGCCGTGGCGGTGGATCAGCGCCGCCGTGGTGCTGCTGCTCGTGGCGGCGTTCGCCTTCTCCGTGCTGACCAACCCCAACATCGACTTCGCCGCCATCGGGGAATTCCTGTTCGACCCGAGGATCCTCGAGGGCGTCTGGCTGACCGTGGTCATCACCGTGATCGCGATGGTCGTCTCGACGGTGCTCGCGATCGTCATCGCGGCGATGCGGCTCTCCTCGAACCCGGTGCTGTCGACGGTGGCGTGGTGTTATGTGTGGGTCTTCCGCGGCACCCCGCTGCTCGTGCAGATCGTGCTCTGGGGCTACCTCGGGCTGCTCTACGCGAAGCTCAGCGTCGGCGTGCCCTTCACCGATGTCGTCTTCTGGCAGGTGAACACGAACGAGCTCATCAGCGCGTTCGTGGCGGGCCTGCTGGCTCTGACCCTGAACCAGGCGGCGTACTCGTCCGAGATCGTGCGCGCCGGCATGGTGTCGGTCGACGAGGGCCAGCACGAGGCGGCGTACTCGCTCGGAATGTCGCCGCTCTACACGTTCCGCCGGGTGCTGCTGCCGCAGGCGATGCGCGTCATCATCCCCCCGATGGGCAACGAGACCATCTCCATGCTGAAGAACACGTCGCTGCTGTCGGTGATCGCCGTGCTGGAGATCTACACGCAGGCCACCGTGATCTCGTCGCAGAACCTCAAGCAGGTCGAGCTGCTGATCGTCGCGAGCCTCTGGTACCTGTTCATGACCAGCGTGCTCTCGATTCCGCAGTACTACCTGGAACGCCGGTACGGTCGCGGCACCTCGCGCAACCTGCCGCCCACCCCACTGCAGCGGATGCGCCGTGCATTCGCCGCCCGCCGGCCGGGCCCAGCGCCGGCCCCCGAGACGAAGGCGGTCAGCGTCGTATGAGCATCACCGTTCCCACCACCGACTCCGCCACGCCGACGCCGACGCGATCGCTCGTCGAGATCCGGCGGGTGCGCAAGAGCTTCGGAGCGCACGAGGTCCTGCGCGACGTGTCGCTCGCCGTGCCCGAGGGCACCGTCACCGTGCTGCTCGGACCTTCGGGCTCGGGCAAGTCCACTCTGCTGCGTTGTATCAACCACCTCGAGACCATCGACGGCGGCCGCATCATCGTCGACGGCGAGCTCATCGGGTACCGGCAGGTCGGACACACCATCCACGAGATGACGCCGAAGCAGATCGCCAGGCAGCGGCGCGACATCGGAATGGTGTTCCAGCGTTTCAACCTGTTCCCGCACATGACCGCGCTCGAGAACATCGTCGAGGCTCCCACCGGCATCGGGGGCGTGCCCCGGACGCAGGCCAGGACACGGGCGAAGGACCTGCTCGACCGGGTGGGCATCGCCGACTTCGCCGCGCACTATCCCGCCCAGCTCTCAGGAGGCCAACAGCAGCGCGTCGCGATCGCCCGGGCGCTCGCGATGGATCCGAAGCTCATGTTGTTCGACGAGCCCACGTCGGCCCTCGACCCCGAACTGGTGGGCGACGTGCTCGACGTCATGCGCGAGCTCGCGAAGGAGGGCATGACGATGATCGTGGTCACGCACGAGATCGGCTTCGCGCGAGGCGTCGCCGACCAGGTGGTGTTCATGGATGGCGGCGTGGTCGTCGAGGCGGGTCACCCCGAGGAGGTACTCGACCGACCGCAGCGGCAGCGCACCCGCAACTTCCTCGAGAGCGTGCGGTAGTCGCAGTCACGTGGCGCCCCGCGCATCATCCGGGCGATGACATTTCGGGCGCGAGGGAGCATGCTTTTGCACATGTCGGTTGTTCACCTGGGACGGAAGATCGAACATGCCCCCTGATTCCGCGAGCACCCCCGAGCCCGTCACCTTCGCCGGGGGAGTGCTCGACCCGTACCGGCACGTGTGCGCATTCGTGGATGCGCCGTGGCAGGACCCCGTCTTCGACCCGTTCATCTCCGACGGGGTGGACCGGGGCGATCGCCTGCTCTACCTCGTCGACCCCGCGGCATCCGCTGCCCCCGTGAACCGGTTGCGCCGCCTCGGCTTCAACGCCGGAGCCCTGCTCGAGGACCACCGGGCCGAGGTGCGCACCTGGACCGAGACGTACCTGAAGGGCGGGAGCTTCGACCAGGCGGCGATGCTCGGCGTGCTCGACGAGGTGCTCGTCGCGCAGCGGTCGCCGCGGATCCGCATGCTGTGCGACATGGGCTGGGCCGCGGACCGTGCCGACCTCGACGACCTCATCGAGTTCGAGGCGCGGGCGAACTTCATCCACGCCCAGCACGACCATCTCGTGATCTGCTCGTACGAGGCGACGAAGTTCGACGGCGCCTTCGTCGTCGACATCCTGCGCACGCACCCGATGGTGCTGATCGGTGGGATCCTGCAGGAGAACCCGTTCTTCGTCCCGCCGTCCGAGTTCCTGGGAGAGCGCGACGCACGAGCGGCGAGCTGAGGGGCCACGCCGACATGGATGCCGCGTCAGCCCGTGCCCCCCGCGAGATCCGGCCTGCGCCGGTGGCGCCGGCCACCCCGGAGGGGGCGGCGGTCGACACCCGGCGCTGGCTCCGCGACCTGGGGGCGCTCCTCGCGCTGCCCGCGATGTGGGTCGACCACGAGCCGCCTGAGATCGCGACGGGCCTGCTGAGCGTGCTCTTCGGCATCCTGCAGCTCGACGGCGCATATGCGCGATTCGACGACGCGCAGGATGACGGTCGGCCGCTGGAGTCGTGGCGGCCGACGGGCGGGCGGTTGCCGGTCGAGCTGCGGTCCGTACTCGAGGCCGACCCGGCACCGGCCCCGGGCCTGATGACGACGGATGTCGCGGTGGACGAGGTCGGCACGCTGCGGGTCGTGAGCCTGCCGATCGTGCTGCCGTGGGAGGCCGGGTTGGTGCTCGTGTCGGCCCGCCGCGCCGACTTCCCGAACGAGATGGAGACGCACCTGCTGCGCGTGGCCGTGAGCCAGGCCGCCATCGCCGTGCACACCGCGCGGCGGATCCGCCGGGAGCATGC
>NZ_WJSP02000164.1 GCF_009720255.1 Agromyces humi
CGCGGTCCCCGCAGCCGGCCCCGGCGAGCCGATCGCCGCGACGCGGCCCGCCGCCGAGTAGGCCGGCGGCCGCACTGAGACTGGAACGGCGGATGCCCCGTGGGGGCGGGGCATCCGCCGTTCCGCCTGTCAGGGCGCGCGTCGGCCGGTGCCGCTCAGTGCTTGTTGCCCGTGAGGGCCAGCACCCCGCCGAGGCCGATCATCATCACGCCGCCGGTCGCGGCGAGGTGCGCCGCACGCTTCGGCGATCGGGCGAACCAGTCGCGCGCCGCGCTCGCCGCGAGCGCCCAGACCGAGTCGCAGAGCAACGCGAGCACGATGAACACGACGCCGAGCTCGAAGAGCTGCAGCGGGATCGATCCGGCCGTGAAGTCGACGAACTGCGGCAGCACGGCGACGAAGAAGGCGATCGTCTTCGGGTTGGTGACGCCGACGACGAAGCCCTCGCCGAGCTGGCGCCAGTGCGAGCGAGGCGCGACCTCGCCGTTGACGGCGGCCGCGGCATCCGCTCGGTGCCGGATCGCCTGGATGCCGAGGTAGACGAGGTACAGCGCGCCCGCGAACTTGATGATCGTGAAGAGCACGACCGACTGGGCGACGAGCGCGCCGACGCCGAGGGCGACGGCCGCCACGAGCGGGATCATGCCGATGGCGTTGCCGAGCACGCTGAGCAAGCCGCCGAGGCGGCCGAGCGCGAGCGACGACCTCGACGACTGGGAGCTGCCGCCCACGCGCCCCGACTGGGCCGGCGGGCTGCGCGCGGCGTGGAGGCCCGGCACCCTCGCGGCGCACGAGCGGCTCGACGAGTTCGCCGCCGACGGCCTCGCCGACTACGCCGACGGACGCGACCGCCCCGCCCTCGACGTGACCTCCCGCCTCTCCCCACGGCTCCGCTGGGGCGAGCTGAGTCCCTACGAGGTCTGGCACGCGCTGCGCGAGCGCAGGGCCCGCGGCGAGGGCGCGAACCGGTTCCGCACCGAGCTCGGCTGGCGCGAGTTCGCCTGGCACGTACTGTTCCACTCCCCCGAGCTGGCGACGCGCAACTGGCGCGCGGAGTTCGACGCGTTCCCGTGGCCACGGCTGCATCCGGCCGCCCTGCGGGCCTGGGAGGAGGGCCGCACCGGCGTGCCGCTCGTCGACGCCGGCATGCGGGAGCTCTGGGCGACCGGCACCATGCACAACCGCGTGCGCATGGTCGTCGCGTCGTTCCTCACGAAGAACCTGCTCATCGACTGGCGCCGCGGCGAGCAGTGGTTCTGGGACACGCTCGTCGACGCCGATGCGGCGGCCAACCCGTTCAACTGGCAGTGGGTCGCGGGCTCCGGCGCCGACGCCGCGCCGTACTTCCGGGTGTTCAACCCCGAGCTGCAGGCGACGAAGTTCGACCCCGACGGCGCCTATGTTCGCCGCTGGGTGCCCGAGGTCGGCACCGACGACTATCCCGAGCCGATCGTCGACCTGAAGGCGACCCGCGCGGCGGCGCTCGATGCGTACGAGCACGTGAAGGCCGCTCGCGGCTGACCAGACCAGTCGCCTCGGGGCGACGCGGCGCGACGCCGCTAGAGCCGCTTCTCGAACCAGTGGTCGGCGTAGACCTCGTCGTTGAACGGCTCGACCTCGACGTAGCCCGACGCGCGGTACATCGCGATGGCCTCGGTGAGGCTCGCGTTCGTCTCGAGGGTGACGGATGCCGCGCCGTGATCCCGTGCGGCCTGCTCGAGCGCCGCGAGGATGCGCCGCCCGACCCCCATGCCGCGCACGGCGTCGTCGACCCACATGCGCTTGACGTACGCGGGCTCGTCGTCGTGGAACAGCACGGCGCCGCATCCGATCGCCCGGCCGTGCAGCCGCGCGAGCACGAACAGGCCCGTCGGCTCCGCGAACTCGTGCGTGTCGGGGTGCAGGCTCCGACCGGGGTCGAAGCCGCTCGGGAACCGACGCGCGAGCTCGTCGTAGTAGGCGGCGAGGCACCGCCGGGCATCGTCGGACGCGGCATCCGCCGGCTCGACGCGCACGAGTCCCGCCTCGAGGAGCCGCATCACGGTGCCCATCGCCTCCACGAGCCTGGCGCGCTGGCCGTCGCTGAGCGGTTCGAGCACGGATGCCGCGAGCTGATCGCTGCGGCGGTCGAGCTCGGCGCGCTCGGCTCGACCCGCGTCGGTGGGCCGCACGGTGCGGACGCGGGAGTCGGCGGATGCCGCTGCCTCGACGGTCACGAGGCCCTCCCGTTCGAGCGAGCGGAGCAGTCGGCTCAGGTAGCCCGAATCGAGCCCGAGCCGCTCCCGGACGGCGCGCACCTCGGCGCCGTCGCCCGCGACCTCCCAGAGCACGCGGGAGGTGCCGAGCGAGCGGTCGCTGCCCAGGTAGTGGTCCTCGAGGGCGCCGATGCGGCTCGTGACCATGCGGTTGAAGGCGCGCACGGTGTCGATCGCGGCGCGATCCTCGGCGGAGGTTTCAGCGCGTGCTGACATATTGCTGACCTTAGTCAGGTAATCCGAGCGCCGCAAGCAAACGGGCCAGATGTTCAGGGCAGGACGCGCGCCAGCACCCAGTCGTGCTCGAGCCGGTCGCCGACGCGGAAGCGCTTGCGACCCGCCTTCGCGAACCCGTGCTTCTCGTAGAACCGGATCGCGCGGGCGTTCTCCTCGTTCACGCCGAGCCATGCGGCGACGGCGCCCGTCGCGGTTGCCGCCTCGAGCGTCGCGGCCATGAGCGGTCCCGCGACGACCCCCGACCCGTGCGCGAGCGCACGCGTGTAGAACTTGCTGAGCTCGATCGCCGGCCGCGCCGCGACGGCCGCCGCGGCATCCGCATCGGCCGGCTCGCCCGCGATGAGCATCGAGTAGCCGACCAGGTGACCGAGGTCGCCGTCGTCGCCGGCGGGCTCCTCCGCCAGCAGCAGCGTGCGGCCCGGGTCGGCGAGGTACTCCCCCATGCGTTCCACGGTGAAGTTCGCGGCGATGAACGAGGCGATCGCCTCGGCGGTCGTCGACGGCGGGCAGGCGAGCGGGAAGGTGTCGCCGGCGAGCTCGGCGAGGGCCGCGGCATCCGCTGCACCCGCCCTCCTGATCGTGAGGTCTGGCACGAACACCGATTCTTCCAGAGCGGCGACACTGCAGGGTGGCATGATCGGCCCATGGATGCCGTGAACACGCTGACCGCTCGCTCCGATGACGGGCGCTCCTTCCTCGTCGCCGATGCCAGTGGGTCGAGCCTCGTCGCCGGGTCGCTCGTCATCATCACGGGGACCGGTGAGCGCCAGCTGGCCCTGGTGGAGGAACGGTCGGAGACGATCCCGGCACGCCTGCGCGGGCGACTCATCGGCATCCTCGGCGAGGGCGCGCTCGACACCGCCCGAAGCCACGCCTTCGAGGCGGGCACCGTCGAGGAGGTCGACGCCGCGACGATCGACGTGCTGCACACCACGACCGGCGCACTCCTCGAGGTGGGGCGCAACCTCACCGAGCCGGGCGGACCGGCGAAGCTGCTGCCGCGCCGGTTCAACCGCCACACGTTCTGGTGCGGGCAGAGCGGATCGGGCAAGACCTACGCCCTCGGCGTGGTGCTCGAGCAGCTCATCGCGCACACCGCCCTGCCCGTCGTGATCTTCGACCCGAACTCCGACTTCGTGCGCCTCGGCGAGCTCAACCCCGATTCGACCGGCCCCACCGCTGAGGCGCTCGCGGCCCGCGACATCCGCGTGCTGCGTGCCCGCGGTCAGGGCGAGCACCGCCTCCGCGCGCGGTTCCTCGACATGAACCGGTCGTCCAAGGCGGCCGTGCTGCGGCTCGACCCCGTGGCGGACCGCGACGAGTACAACTCGCTCATCCACATGCAGGAGCTCCTGCGCGCCGGTGAGCTCGACCAGCTGATACCCATGCTCGAGGCCGCGCAGGTCGGCGGCGACCAGCATCCGCTCGCCGAACGCATCGAGAACCTCGGCGTGCTCGACTGGGAGGTCTGGGCGGGAGGCGAGACCGCCGTCACCGACGTCGTGGCCGAGCGACCGGATGCCACGGTGCTCGACCTCGGCGGCTTCTCGACGCCCGAGCAGCAGCTCGTCGTGGCGCTCTCGCTGCTCGACGACCTCTGGGAGCGGCGCGAGGAGCGACGGCCCGTGCTGCTCGTGATCGACGAGGCGCACAACCTCTGCTCGCCCCAGCTCGACTCGCCGCTCGCCGTCGCCGTGCGCGACCGCATCGTGCAGATCGCGGCCGAGGGCCGCAAGTTCGGGCTGTGGCTGCTGCTCTCGACGCAGCGGCCGTCGAAGGTGCACCCCGGGATCATCTCGCAGTGCGACAACCTCGCCCTCATGAAGATGACCTCGCCCGTCGACCTCGAGGAGCTCGGCACCTACTTCGGCTACGCGCCGGTGGCGCTGCTCGCCAGGTCCCCGTGGTTCCGGCAGGGCGAGGCCCTCTTCGCCGGCGGGTTCGTGCCGACCCCCTCCCTCGTGAAGGTCAACGCCCGGCTCACGCCCGAGGGCGGCAGCGATGTGGGCGTGCCACTGCGCTGAGCGGGCGGATGCCGCGGCGAAGCGGATGCCGCGGGGTCCCGCCCGCGGCATCCGCTCGCCCTGCTCGACTCTCTTCGGCTCGCCTCAGAGGAACCGGGCGTACGCCCCCACCGTGAGGAAGGTCGGGAACTCGGGCTCGAGCGCCACGGTGCGGAACACCGAGATCGCGTCATCGAACCGGTCGCCCTCGAACCGCGGCAGCTCGGCCACGGCCGCCGCCATGATGCGGACGATCGACGTCTGGTCGATGCGCGTGCCCTCGGCGGTGACGGTGTTGTCGTGCAGCCACTGCCACACCTGCGAACGCGAGATCTCGGCCGTCGCGGCATCCTCCATGAGGTGGTCGATGGCCGCCGCGCCCGTGCCGCGCAGCCAGGACTCGATGTAGCGGATCGCGATCGAGATGTTGTCGTGCACGCCCGCCTCGGTGACCTCGCCGCCGATCGACGGGATGTCGAGCAGCTGCGCCGCGGTCACGTCGACGTCGTCACGCAGGCGGTCGACCTGGTTGGGCCGGTCGCCGAGCACCGCGTCGAACTCCGCGCGCGCCGTGCGGATGAGATCGGGGTGCGCCACCCAGGTGCCGTCGAAGCCGTCGGATGCCTCGCGGCGCTTGTCTGCGGACACGGCGGCGAGCGCGCGCTCGGTGACGCCGGCGTCACGACGGTCGGGGATGAAGGCGCTCATGCCGCCGATGGCGTGCGCGCCGCGCTGGTGGCAGGTCGCCACGAGGAGCTCGGTGTACGCCCGCATGAACGGCACCGTCATCGTGATGGCCTTGCGGTCGGGCATCACCCAGCGGCGACCACGGGAGCGGAACGTCTTCACGATCGAGAAGATGTAGTCCCAGCGGCCGGCGTTGAGGCCCGCGCAGTGGTCGCGCAGCTCGTAGAGGATCTCGTCCATCTGGAACGCGGCCTGGATCGTCTCGATGAGCACGGTCGCGCGGATGGTGCCCTGCGGGATGCCGAGTGCGTCCTGCGCGTACACGAAGATGTCGTTCCACAGCTTCGCCTCGCGGTGCGACTCGAGCTTCGGCAGGTAGAAGTACGGGCCGCGTCCGCCGCCGATGAGGCGCTGCGCGTTGTGGAAGGCGTACAGCCCGAAGTCGACGAGCGAGCCCGAGGCGTGCATCGCCCGGCCGGCGCGGTCGTGGAACCGCAGGTGCTTCTCCACGAGGTGCCAGCCGCGCGGGCGCATCACGACGGTGGGCGTCTCGGCCGCCGTGACACGGTACTCGCGACCCTCGGGGCTCGTGTACTCGAGGTTCCCCCGCACGAAGTCGAAGAGGGTGAGCTGTCCCTCGATCACGTTGGCCCAGGTCGGGCTCGTGGCATCCTCCTGGTCGGCGAGCCACACCTTCGCGCCCGAGTTCAGCGCGTTGATCGCCATCTTGCGGTCGGTCGGTCCGGTGATCTCGACGCGACGGTCCTCGAGGCCCGGGCCGGCGCCCGCGACGCGCCACGACCGGTCGTTGCGGATCCAGGCGGTCTCGGGCAGGAACCTCGGGTCGCGGCCGTTCGCCGCGTCGACGCGGGTCTGCAGCCGCACGGCGAGCAGGTCGTGCCGGGTGTGCGCGAACCGGTCGTGCAGCTCGGCCAGGAACCGCAGCGCCTCGGGCGTGAGGATCTCGTCGTACCGCTCGCCGAGCGGGGCCGTCACCTCGATGCGTGGCTCATGGGTGCGGAAGCTGTCGGTGGCCGGCGTGGGTTCGGTGCGTTCGGTGCGGTGAGCGGATGCCGCGGCATCCGTTCGCTCACGTTCGAGCGTCATGGTGGGCGTGGTGTTCATGGTCTTCTCCTCGGAGTTCGTGCGACCCGGTGGGGGGTCAGTGGTTGAACTGGTCTTCCTCGGTCGATCCGACGAGGGCGAGGGTTGCGCTGTTGGGGTTCAGCGCGGTGGCGATCTGGTCGAAGTACCCGGTGCCGACCTCGCGCTGGTGGCGCGTGGCGGTGTACCCGGATGCCTCCGAGGCGAATTCGGCCTCCTGGAGTTCGACGTAGGCGCTCATGTGCCGCTCGCTGTAGTCCTTGGCGAGCGTGAACATGGAGTGGTTGAGGGCGTGGAAGCCCGCGAGGGTGATGAACTGGAACGCGTAGCCCATCGACGCGAGCTCGCGCTGGAACGTCGCGATCTGGTCGTCGTCGAGGTGGCGCTTCCAGTTGAACGAGGGCGAGCAGTTGTAGCTCAGGCGCTTGCCCGGGAACTTCGCGTGCACGGCCTCGGCGAAGCGGCGCGCGAGGTCGAGGTCGGGCTCGGCCGACTCCACCCAGAGCAGGTCGGCGTACTCGGCGTACGCGAGGCCGCGGGCGATGACCGGCTCGATGCCGTTCCGCACCTCGTAGAAGCCCTCTGCGGTGCGCTCGCCGGTGACGAACGGTCGGTCGCGCTCGTCGTGGTCGCTCGTGAGCAGCGTCGCGGCGAGCGCGTCGGTGCGGGCGATGATGATCGACGGCACGCCGGCGACATCCGCCGCCAAGCGAGCCGCGTTGATCGTGCGGATGTGCTGCGACGTCGGGATGAGCACCTTGCCGCCCATGTGGCCGCACTTCTTCTCGCTCGCGAGCTGGTCCTCCCAGTGCACGCCGGCCGCGCCCGCCTCGATCATCTGGTGCATGAGCTCGTACGCGTTGAGCGGGCCGCCGAAGCCGGCCTCGGCATCGGCGACGATCGGGGCCATCCAGTCGGAGATGCCGGTCTGCGCCTCGCTGCCCTGCTCGATCTGGCCGGCGCGCAGCAGCGCGTTGTTGATGCGGCGCACGACGGCCGGCACCGAGTTCGCCGGATAGAGCGACTGGTCGGGGTAGGTCTGGCCGCTGAGGTTCGCGTCGGCGGCGACCTGCCAACCGCTCAGGTAGATCGCCTTCAGCCCGGCGCGCACCTGCTGCACGGCCTGGTTGCCGGTGAGGGCCCCCAGCGCGGCCGACCACTGGGGGTCCTCCTGCGGCGCGAACGCCGTGCCCGTGTTCTGCTGGAGGTCCTGCCAGAGCCGCTCGGCGCCGCGGCGTGCGAGCGTGCGCTCCTCACGGACGGGGCCGCGCAGGGCGATGACGTCCTCGGCGGTGTAGTCGCGGCGGACGCCGTCCCAGCGGGGGTTCGCGTCCCATTCGAGCTGGAGCTCGGCCGCGGTCTGGGCCTGGTCGCCTGGGCGGTTCGGGGTGCTCATCGGGGTGCTCCTTCGGTGCAGCGTGCGGATGCGTCGGTGCCCCTGTCGTGACGCCTGCTGCGGCGCCGTCCGTGGGGCGGTGCATCCACTCTGCGGGCCTCGACACCCCTGCCGAGGGCGATCCCGGGGGTGAACTTCCCCGGTTCTTCTGCGCGGCGGAAGAACCGCTTCCCCACCACCGCCCCTGCCCGGGCCCATCGCGCTCCTCTGCCCGCCGAAATGCAGGAACATCCGGGGGCCGAGCGGCGCGGCGGCGCGAGCACGGACGGCGGGTCGCCCGGATGTTCCTACATTTCGGTGCGGGGCGCGGTCAGGCGGCGGATGCCTCGCGCGCGGCTTGCACGTCGTCGATCACGCTCGCGTGCTCGGGCACCCAGCCGAGCGTGCGGGCGGCGCGACCGGCGG
>NZ_WJSP02000165.1 GCF_009720255.1 Agromyces humi
GTCGGGCACCCGCGGCGCGGGCATGAGCCGGTCGTCGTCGCCGAGGACGGCGAGCACGCCGGCCATCGCGTCGCGGCCGAGCGCGTCGAAGTCCTGGCGCACGGTCGTGAGCGGCGGGGTGAAGTACGCGGCTTCGGGGATGTCGTCGAAGCCGACGACGCTGACGTCGCCCGGCACCGAACGTCCGGACTCGGCGAGCGCGTGCATCACGCCGAGCGCCATCTGGTCGTTCGACACGAACACGGCGGTCATGTCGGCGTCGGCTGCGAGCGCGCGTCCGTGGGCGGCGCCGCTCCGAGGCGACCAGTCCCCCACGAGCGGCTCGCGTGCGGGCAGTCCGTGCTCCCCGAGCACGGCCGACCAGCCTCGCACCCGCTCCGCGGCATCCATCGCGTTCGACGGGCCGCTGACATGCCGGATCTCGCGGTGCCCCAGGGAGATGAGGTGCTCGACGGCCAGGCGGGCGCCCGAGTACTGGTCGAGCCAGACCCGGTGCATGCCGCCGCGGTCCTCGGAGGCGACGGCGATGATCGGCACGCCGAGCTCCACCCCGTCGAGGGCATCGAGGGCCGCCCGTTCGGCGGCGATGAGCACGATGGCCTCGACGTTCTGCCGCACGAGCAGCTCGGCCGCCGAGCGCAGGCTCGGGGCATCCGTCTCGAGCATGCTCGCCGTGATCACCGAGTAGCGGGCGTCCCGTGCGGCCTCGTTGAAGTGCAGCGCCGTGCTCGAGGGCCCGTAGTCGGGGGCGCCGGTGACGATCAGGCCGAGCGTGCGCGTGCGCCGGGTCACCAGGGCGCGCGCGGCCGGCGACGGCACGTAGCGCAGCTGCTTGATCGCCTGCTCGACGCGGGCGCGGGTGGCCGGGCGCACGTTGGGCAGGTCGTTGAGCACGCGCGACACCGTCTGGTGGGACACGCCCGCGAGCCGTGCGACGTCGAAGATCGTCGCAGCACGCGCCCTGTCGTCTGGCTCGACCACTCGCTGCTGCGCTCCCGCCCCGCGCCCGGGGGCGCGCTCATTATGTCGATTATCCTGCCCGAAGCCGGTCGGTCCGGCCGCCACGACCCGGCGCCGCCTGCCCGGCGCCGCCTGCTCAGCGCCGCCTGGCCGTGAGCACCTTCTGCAGGATGATGAACACGAGCAGCAGGGCGCCGATGAAGATCTTCGTCCACCACGACGAGAGCGTGCCCTCGAACGTGATGATGGTCTGGATCACGCCGAGCACCAGCACGCCCAGCACCGACCCGAGCACGAAGCCGTAGCCGCCGGTGAGCAGCGTGCCGCCGATGACGACCGCGGCGATCGCGTCGAGCTCGGTGCCGATCGCGGTGAGCGGGTAGCCCGAGAGCGTGTAGAAGGTGAAGAGCACGCCGGCGAGGCCCGAGCAGAAGCCGCTGATGACGTAGACGAGGACCTTCGTGCGCGCGACGGGGAGGCCCATGAGCAGGCCGCTCTGCTCGCTGCCGCCGATGGCGTACACCGTGCGTCCGAACCGGGTGGCGTGCAGCACCCACACGGCGATGGCGACCGCGAGCACCGCGATGATGACGCTCGGCGTGATCGACATGTTGCCGCCGAGCGGGATGCGCGCCACGGCCAACTGCACAAACGTGGCATCCGTGATCGAGATCGAGCTCTGACTGATCACGTAGCAGAGGCCGCGGGCGAGGAACATCGCCGCCAGCGTGGCGATGAACGGCTGCACCTTGAAGATGTGGATCATCAGCCCGACGAGCAGGCCGAGCACGCTCGTGAGCACGAGGATCAGCGGGATCACCGCCGCGGGCGACCAGCCGGTCTGCAGCAGGCTCGCCGCGATCATGCCGCTGAGGGCGACGACCGCGCCGACCGAGAGGTCGATGCCGCCGGTGAGGATCACGAACGTCATGCCGACCGCGAGCACGATCAGGTAGGCGTTGTCGACGAACAGGTTGAGGAACACCTGCCCCGAGAGGAACCCGCGGTATCGCACGCCGCCGATGATGAAGATGGCCACGAAGAGCACGGCGGTCACGGTGACAGGACCGTACTTCGGGCTGGTGAGCAGGTTCCGGATGCTGCGCACCACGCCCTGGCGGGCAGCCGGGTTGTCGGGGCCGCCACGGCCGCCGGTGCGCGCGGGCCGTTCGGGTGCGTCGAGGAGCTTGGTCATGACGCCGCCACCCCCTTGCCGGCTCGGATGGACAGTCTTCGCCGGAACCCGGTGAGCGCCTCTGCGGTGGTCGGCGACTGGAGCAGGCACACGACCGTGACGACCGCGGCCTTGAACACCATCGTCGCGATCGGCGGGATGCCGACCGTGTAGACCGTCGTCACCAGGGTCTGGATGACGAGCGCGCCCACGAGCGTGCCCGCCAGGGTGTAGCGGCCGCCGGCGAGCGACGTGCCGCCGATGACCACGGCGAGGATCGCGTCGAGCTCGATGAAGAGGCCCGTGTTGTTCGCGTCGGCGGCCGCGGTGTTCGCGGTCAGGATGAGCCCGGCGATCGCCGCGCAGAACGCGCTGAACGTGTAGACGACGAACAGCAGCCCGCGCGCCCGCACACCGGCCTGGCGGCTCGCCTCGGGATTGATGCCGACCGATTCGATGAACATGCCGAGTGCGGTGCGCCGCGTGATGAGCGCCGCCGCGGCGAACACGACCGCCGCGATGATCACGGCGATCGGCACGCCGAACCAGAAGCCCGACCCGAGCGCCTTGAACGGCGGGCTGTTCACCGTGAGGATCTGGCCCTCGGTGATGAGCATCGCCATGCCGCGCCCGGCGGTCATGAGGATGAGCGTCGCGATGATCGGCTGGATGCCGAGCACCGCCACGAGGAAGCCGTTCCATGCGCCGAGCACGAGGGAGATGAGCAGCGCGACCGTGATCGCGACGGCGACCGTGGCCGGATTCCCGGGCTCGGGCGAGCCGAGCATGATCGAGCAGGCGACCGCGCCCGAGATCGCGGCGACGGCGCCGACCGAGAGGTCGATGCCCCGCGTGGCGATGACGAGCGTCATGCCCACCGCGATGATGAGCGTCGGCGCGCCGTTCCGCAGGATGTCGACGAGGCTGCCGAACAGGTGGCCGTCGCGCAGGGTGACGGTGAAGAAGCCGGGGAAGGCGATCAGGTTGATCGTGAACAGCACGAGCAGCATGACGATCGGCCAGAACAGCCGGTTCGCGATGAGCCGGGCGAGCAGGGCGCTCATCGGGGGTCTCCTGTGGGGTCGGTCGTGGTCGGGTCGGAGGGCGTCGTCGGGGCGGAGGTCGCCGCGGGCGCCGGGGTCGCCGGGGTCGTCGGCACGGCGGCGGCGAGCAGGGGGCCGCCCGCGGCATCCGGAGCCTCAGGGTCGTCGCCCGAGCCGTCGGCGATGAGTGCGAGCAACGAGTCGACGGTGAGGCCGTCGTTCTCCAGGTCGGCGACGATGTGGCGGTCGCGCAGCACGACGATGCGGTGGCTGAGGCGCAGCACCTCTTCGAGCTCGGCCGAGATGAAGAGCACGCTCATGCCGTTCTCGGCGAGGTTGAAGACGAGCTTCTGGATCTCGGCCTTCGCCCCGATGTCGATGCCGCGGGTGGGCTCGTCGAGGATGAGCAGCCGGGGGGCGATGGCGAGCCAGCGCGCGAGCAGCACCTTCTGCTGGTTGCCGCCCGACAGGTTGCGCACGAGCGCGTCGGGGTTGGCCGGGCGGATGTTGAGGGTCTGGATGTAGCTCTGCGTCAGCTCGTCCTGCCGCTTCTTGGGGATGGGCCTGGCCCACCCGCGGTCGGCCTGCAGCGCGAGCACGATGTTGTCGCGCACCGTGAGGTCGCCGACGATGCCCTCGTCGCGGCGGTTCTCGGACGAGAAGGCGATGCGGTGCGACAGCGCCTGTCGTGGCGTGCGCAGGCGGGTCGACCTGCCGCCGATGGACAGCTCGCCCGAGTCGGCCCGGTCGATGCCGCCGAGCAGGCGGGCGAACTCGGTGCGGCCCGAGCCGAGCAGTCCTGCGAAGCCCACGACCTCGCCCGCCGCGATCGGCAGGTCGGCCGGATGCATCGCGCCACGGCGCCCCAGCTTCGTCGCCTGCACGAAGGTCGCGGCATCCGACTCGTCGATCGACACCGACCGCGCGCGCTGCTCGAGGTCGTCGAGCACCGTGAGCTCCTTGCCGATCATCTTCTGCACGAGGTCGATGCGCAGCAGCTCCTCGACGAGGTACTCCCCCACAAGCTTGCCGTTGCGCAGCACGGTGAGGCGGTCGCAGATCTCGTACACCTGGTCGAGGAAGTGCGACACGAAGAGGATGGCGACGCCCTGCTCCTTGAGCGAGCGGATGACGCGGAAGAGCTCGGCGACCTCGTCGGCGTCGAGCGACGAGGTGGGCTCGTCGAGGATGAGCACCTTCGCCTGCACGTCGATGGCGCGGGCGATCGCGATGAGCTGCTGCACCGCGAGCGAGTGGTCGCCGAGCAGCGACCCCGGATCGAGGTCGAGGTTGAGGCCCGCCAGGAGCTCGGCGGCGCGGCGGCGCATCGCGCGCCAGTCGACCGAGCCGAACCGCCGCGGCTCGCGACCGAGCATGATGTTCTCGGCCACCGACAGGTTGGGCAGGAGGTTGACCTCCTGGTACACCGTCGAGATGCCGGATGCCTGCGCCTGGGCGGGCCCGCTGAACGAGACCTGCTCGCCGCCGAGCGTGATGGTGCCGGCGTCGATGCCGTAGACGCCCGTCAGCGCCTTGATGAGGGTGGACTTGCCCGCGCCGTTCTCGCCCATGAGCGAGTGCACCTCGCCGGGGAACAGGCGGAAGTCGACGCCGTCGAGCGCCTTGACGCCCGGGAACGTGATCGAGATGCCGCGCATCTCCACCACGGGGGCGGCGGGATCGGTGGGGTTGGTCACGAGGCGCTCCATCGAGTCTGGTGGTGGGTCGAGCGTAGGGCACGGCGGGTGCGCGGGAGTTGCTCCGCGCACCCGCCGGCCCGACCGGTCGACGGATGCCTCGCGGCATCCGTCGATCGGATCAGTACTGCCGGTCGGGCAGGGCCTCGACGGCCTGCTCCTGCGTGAAGGTGGTCTCCTCGGTGATGATGCGCTGCTCGACCTCGCCACCCTCGTTGAGGGTCTTGATGATGTCGACGAGCTGCTTGCCGAGGAGCGGCGAGCACTCCACGATGAAGTTGATCTTGCCGTCGGCGAGGGCCTGCATGCCGTCGTGCACCGCGTCGACCGTGACGATCTTGATGTCCTCGCCGGGCTTCAGGCCCGCCGCCTCGATGGCCTCGATCGCGCCGAGTCCCATGTCGTCGTTGTGCGCGTAGACCAGGTCGATGTCGGGATTCGACTTCAGCATGGCCTCCATGACCTGCTTGCCGCCGGCCCGCGTGAAGTCGCCGGTCTGGCTGGCGACGACTTCGAGGTTCGGGTTCTGGCGGATCACGTCGGCGAAGCCCTCGGCCCGGTCGATCGCCGGAGCGGCGCCGGTCGTGCCCTCGAGCTGGACGATGTTGACCTTCTCCGTCGAGTCCTTGTACTGGTCGAGCACCCAGAGGCCGGCCTTCTTGCCCTCCTCGATGAAGTCGGAGCCGAGGAACGACTTGTAGAGCGAGGTGTCCTTGCTGTCGACGGCGCGGTCGGTGAGCACCACCGGGATGCCGGCGGCCTTGGCCTCGTTGAGCACCGCGTCCCAGCCGGTCTCGACGACCGGTGAGAAGGCGATGTAGTCGACGCCCTGCTGGATGTAGGAGCGGATCGCCTTGATCTGGTTCTCCTGCTTCTGCTGCGCGTCGGAGAACTTGAGCTCGATGCCCGCGTCTTCGAAGGCCGCCTGGATGTCCTTGGTGTTGGCGGTGCGCCAACCCGACTCCGCGCCGACCTGGGCGAAGCCGACGACGAGTTCGTCGAGCGACTTGGGTCCCTCGCTCGCGCCGCCCCCGCCGGCTCCCGCGCACGCGGAGAGGGCGAGGAGCATCGCGCCGGCGGCGGCGATTCCGATGAGCTTCTTCATCAGTGTGAACCTCCTTGTTCAGTGGTGCCGGCGGAGCGATCGGTGATGCTGCGTTCCTGGTGCGCCGGGCGGCCAGTTCGTCCTGACCCGCAATCGCGATGTTAGCGCTCACTTGTTAGCGCTCACAAGTATGAGTTCGGTAACGGATGCATCACGGTCGCCGGATGCCGCTTTCCCGGCGATCCTCCGCCTGTCGGCACGGATCGGCGGATGCCGCATGCTCGAGCTCGCGAGGGCACAGGGCTGCGATCCCGCGAATGTGAGCGCTCATTCGGGGGCTGGCGCGGCGGGGCGCTCGTGAGCGGTCATCCAGGGCGGCGTCGGAATTCCGCGCCCGCCGCGGAATGCCGGGCCCCAGGGGTCCTGCGCGCGAACGGGATTCCACCGTCCGCCGGTCCTCCACCGTTCGCACGGCGGCGGCTCAGGCGAACGGCCGGCGCTCAGGACGACGTGCGCCGTTCGCGCCTGAATCGCGCCCGTTGGTCTGAATCGGTGCTACGCCTTCGGCGCCTTGGCCGCGGCCTTCGCCGCCTGCTTCGTCGCACGCACCTTGGCGAGGGACTCGGGGTCGGTGATGTCGGCGACCGAGGCGAAGCATCCGTCGTCGCCGTAATGGCCGACGGCCTCGCGCCAGCCGGATGCGTCGAGCCCGAGCTGCTTGCCGAGCAGTGCCAGGAAGATGCGTGCCTTCTGGTCGCCGAACCCGGGCAGCGCCTTGAGTCGCTTCAGCACCTCGGGCCCGTCGGGGTCGCCCTGCGTCCAGATCGCAGCGGCGTCGCCGCCCCAGTCGTCGACGACGGCCTGCGCCAGGGACTGCACCCGCGCGGCCATCGACCCCGGGTAGCGGTGCACGGCGGGCGTCTGCTTGAAGAGCGCGGCGAATGCCTCAGGGTCGTACCCGGCCACCGCTGAGGGCTCGATCGAACCGGCGCGCTCCGCGATCTTCAGCGGCCCGGCGAAGGCGGTCTCCATCGCGACCTGCTGGTCGAGGAGCATGCCCGTGAGCAGCGCGAACGCATCGGTGCTGAGCAGTTCGTCGGCGGCGGCGTCTCCGGTGATGTGCAGTGCCATGTGCTCCATCCTCGCACCGGGCGTCGGCGTCGTCACCTGAGCGAGCGGACGCCGCGACGCCGGGCCGGGGGCATCCGTTGCCTCATGCGGACAGGAAGTGACCGCATCGTTGGCCAGACTGGGCGCAGGCGATTCGATGGAACGGATCGCGCAACCGACCGAGGAGCCATCCATGGACTGGAAGATCGAACTCATCCACGTGCCCGTCAGCGACGTCGACCGGGCGAAGGACTTCTACGTGAACAAGCTCGGCTTCAACGCCGACCACGACCGCACCGTCTTCGAGGGGCTGCGCTTCGTGCAGCTCACCCCGCCCGGGTCGGCGTGCTCGATCGCGATCGGCGAGGGTCTCGGCGCGACGCTCGAGCCCGGGTCGCTCGATGTCATCCAGGTCGTGATCGACGACGCCGACGCGGTGCTCGCCGACCTGCGCGCGAAGGGCGTCGAGGCCGAGGGCGTCGACGAGCAGGAATGGGGTCGCTTCGTCACCCTGAAGGATCCCGACGGCAACCGCTGGACCCTGCAGGAGCTGCCCGACTACTCGGCGCAGGCGACCGAGTGAGCTGACGGGCGGATGCCGCGGCATCCGCCCGCGGGATCCGCCCGCTCCCGGCATCCGGTCGCCCGCGGCATCCGCCCGCGGCATCCGCCCGTCACGCGGCCGGTGCCGCCGTGCTGGCCCGCTCGATCACCTCGGGCACGCGGGCCGTGCGGTCGGGCGCGTCGGGCTCGTCGCGCAGCACGTCGAGCACCGTCGCCATGATGTCGTGGCCGAGCGCCTCGAAGTCCTGCCGCACGGTGGTGAGCGACGGCGTGAAGAACCGGCGGCCGGGGCTCGAGATCGGACTCGAGTACGTGCCGTCCTCGGCGACCGAGCCGTAGCGGTTCAGGAGGTTCTCACGAGGGACCCGCACGTTCGTGAAGTGCAGGCGCCCGTTG
>NZ_WJSP02000166.1 GCF_009720255.1 Agromyces humi
CCCGGCTCATCGCGTTCAGGATCAGGCCGTCATCATTCGTTCGTTCGCGGGGTTCGAAGCTCATGAACAGGAGACATGCGGAACACTCGCCGATTCGCCGCATGTCCAACCCGAGCGCACCCCGCGCCCCAGACTCACCACATGCTAGCGGCGACGGCCTCGCCCGACGGGCGGCCACGGCCGAACGCGCCCTCGACGAAGCACTGCGCGTGTGCGGCATCCGCCCCCGCCTCGAGTGCGGCGGCGAGCGCCGTCTCGTCGGGCCTGCGGCGACGGCTCCATCCGGAACCGAGCAGCGACACCACGAACCCGGCGAGGAACGCGTCGCCGCAGCCCATCGTGTCGACGATCGCCGACGGGTCCTCGACGAGGTGCGCGTCGGCCTCGACGGTCACCTCGCCGTCGGTGACGATCGCGCCGTCGGTGCCCCGGGTGGCCAAGGCGACGGACGCCCCGCGGACGATCGCCTCGGCGAGGAGCGCGCGCGTCTGCTCGGCGCCGAGGTGCGAGCACGACAGCAGCACGAGGTCGGCCGACGGGCAGACCCGGTCGAGGTAGCCGGGTGTGCGGAACTCGTCCTCGCTCGACAGGTCGAAGGACACGAGCGCCGGCCCGCCCGCGAGCTTCGGCAGCTGCGGCTCGCTGCGCGAGTACACGCTCGAGTGCACGAGGTCGAAGCCCGCGACGTAGTCGAGCAGGCCGGAGGTGAGCTCGAGCGGCGACCGCACCGTGACGCCGCCGCCGTTCCAGCCGAGGAACGTGCGCTCCCCGTCCTCCACGCGCAGCGTCGAGACGCCGCTCTCGCCCGTACGCACCCGGCTCCGCGACACGTCGACGCCCTCGGCGGCGATCGACGCGCGCAGGTAGGCGCCCGCCTCGTCGTCGCCGAACACCCCGAGGTACCCGGCTTCCGCGCCGAGACGTCGCGCGAACACCGCGACGTTCACGCAGTTGCCGCCGGGGTAGTCGAGTCCCCGGTCGAGGAAGCGGTCGACGATGTTGTCGCCGAAGCCGAGTACGCGCATGGCAGGAGTCTCCAGGATCAGTACTCGACGACGCGGTAGTACCGGCGCAGGTCGAGCGAGTGGTTGCGCACCCGCTCGAGGTGCTTCGAGACGCGGCCCATCACGGTGTCGAGCACGATCGGTGCGACCAGCCCGCGGAACTCGGGGCTGATGCCCTCGAGCGGGTAGTCCTTCGTGTCGAAGACGGTGACGTCCTTCGAGACCTGCTTCACGAAGCGCTCGACGCGGTCGGTGAGCGCGCGGGTCTCGTCCTCGCCCTGGAAGACGATGACGCTCGTGTCCTCCTCGAGCAGCTCGAGCGACCCGTGGAAGAACTCGGCGCTGTGCACGCGGGTGGTGCGGAGCCACTGCATCTCCTCGAGGATGCACATCGAGTAGAGGTACGTGAAGCCCCAGAGGTTCCCGCCGCCGACGAGGAAGTGGTAGTCGGTCTCGGCGTGCGCCTCGGCGAAGTCGGATGCCGCGGGCTCGGCCTGCTCGGCGACGGCGACGAGCACGTCGGGCAGTGCGGCGAGCTCGTCGGCGAACCGCTCGTAGCCCTCGAACTCGCCGCGCAGCGACAGCAGGCGGGTCGTGAAGAGGAGGAGCTGCATGTCGAACGGCCAGGTCTTCGGCTCGGAGACGAGCGCGATGTCGACGGCCTTCGCGATCGGGGAGTCGGGGTAGCCGGTGAAGCCGATCGTGGTGACGCCTCGGGCCTTGCAGTACTCGATGGCACGCAGGCTGTCGTCGGTCGTTCCGGAAACCGACGTGAAGACCGCGACGGAGTCACTGCCGAGGGTGGCATCGCCCGACTCGAGGAGCTCGGCCGCGATGACGCTGCGCACCGGCAGCGTGGAGCTGCGGCGGGCGAGGTGCTCGTACGGCCACATCGCGGCATAGGTGCCGCCGGCCCCGATCAGGAACAGGTTGGCGAAGCCGTCGGCGTGCAGGCGGTCGACGACCTCCTCGATCTGCGGGCGCAGGGCGACGGCGCTGGCCGTCTGGGAGCGGAAGGTCGTCTCGTCGAAGCCGAGCAGGGTGGTCGCGAGCATGGTGGTCCTTTCGAAGCGGTGGCCGGTCCGGGTTCGCGTTCTGGTACCGGTATCAGGTGCGGATCATGCTGGCACATCCAGCCATGCAAGGTCAACCAACATCATTTTCGATTGGATCTGGTACCGGTATCAGATTCTGTGTAACATCGGTCCCCACCACCCAGTACGTGTCACAGAGATCCGATGGCGGATCCCGGAGCCTCCCCCTCCGATCGGTCCGGCCGTCATCCGAGACAGAGGAAGACCATGCACGCACAGAGAATCACCGCAGCCGCCGCGCTCGCCGCGGCATCCGCGCTCGTCCTGGCCGGATGCGCCGGGGGCAACGCCGCCCCCGCTGCCGACGTGACCGACGAACCCGAGTACTCGGGCACGCTCAGCATCCTCACGAAGTTCGGCGGCGACCCGCTCGGGCCCTACTTCGAGAACCTCGCCGCCGAGTACGAGGAGCTGCACCCCGACGTGAAGGTCGAGCTCATCCAGGAGACCGACCAGAGCGTGAAGGACAAGACCAAGACGCTCACCGCCTCGGGTGCGCTGCCCGACATCTACTTCACGTGGACCGGCAACTGGGCGCAGAACTTCATCGACGGCGGCCTCGCGGCCGACCTGACCGAGGCCATCGGGCCCGACACGGAGTGGGGCAAGAGCTTCGGCGAGGCGTCGCTCAGCGCATTCGAGGTCGACGGCAAGTACTTCGGCATCCCGCTCTACAACAACGGCAAGTTCATGGGCTACAACACGGCGATCTTCGACGAGGTCGGCATCGAGGTGCCCACCACGTTCGAGGAGCTCATCGACAGTTGCGCGCCGCTGCGAGCGGCCGGCTACGAGCCGATCGCGTTCGGCAACAAGGACGGCTGGCCGGCGCTGCACTACCTGCAGCAGCTGTTCGCCTACAACGTGCCGGGCGACGTGCTGCACGACGACTTCACGCCGGCCACCGCGACGCTCGACGACCCGGGCTACGTCGCCGCGCTCGAGCAGTTCAAGACGCTCGTCGACGAGTGCACCGACACGGGCACCGGCACGAACGGCGTGCTCTACACGACCGCCCAGGAGGCCCTGGCCGGCGGCCGCGCCGCGATGTACTACCAGGAGATCCTCGAGTTCGACACGGTGACCGCCGAGGGCAACGCCCTCACACCCGAGGACTTCGGGATCTTCCAGCTGCCCGTGCCAGAGGGTGCCAAGGGCGAGCCCGGCGCGATCGAGGGATCGCCCGAGGGCTACCTCATCAACGCCAAGTCGCCCCGCGCCGCCCTCGCCGTGGACTTCATGAAGTTCGCCACGACGCCCGAGAGCGCGACGACGCTCTCGTCGCCGCCCTACGGCCAGCCGAGCACCGTCGTCGGCGCCGTGACCCCAGAGACCTCGAGCGTCGCCGTGTTCGACGGCATCACGAAGGTGAACGAGGCATCCGACCTCGTCATCTGGCTCGACACGGTCACCGTGCCCGAGGTCGCCGACGCCTGGCTCGCCGGCGGCGAGGCCCTCATCAGCGGCGGCTCGACGCCCGAGGAAGTGCTGGAGAGCGTGCGAAATGCTTCTGACGCAGCAGAGTAGGCCGGTCGAGGGGGTGACGGCGGCGCTCCCCGCCGTCGCCCCGTCGCCCCGGGCGCCCAAGCGGATCACGGCCCGCCGCCTCGCGGGGCTCGCGTGGATCCTGCCCGCGGTGGTCGTGCTCGCCGTGTTCGTGTACCTGCCGCTCGCCCAGAACCTCGGCTTCTCGACGCTCGAGTGGGACATCTACAGCGGCACCCAGGAGTTCATCGGCGCAGAGAACTACCAGCGCCTCGTCGCCGACCCGATCTTCTGGTCGTCGCTCTGGAACAACATCCTCTACGCCGTCGTCTCCCTGGCGTTCCAGGTGTTCGGCGCCATCGTGCTCGCCGCGGTGATCGAGAGCATCCGGCACGACCGCTGGCGACGCGGGCTCCGTGCGATCTACTTCGTGCCCTCCGCGATCTCGCTGACGGTCGCCGGCCTCCTCTTCTACTTCATCTACGAGCCGAACCTCGGCCTCCTGAACCACGCGCTCGACGCCATCGGGCTCGGGGCGTGGGCCCAGCCGTGGCTCGGCCAGGAGTCCACCGCGATGATGGCGATCATCGTCATGAGCCAGTGGCAGGGCTTCGGCTACTCGACCCTGCTGTTCGCCGTGGCGATCCAGCGCATCCCCTCCGAGCTCTACGAGGCCGCGGCGATCGACGGCATCGGCGCCGTACGACGGTTCTTCACCATCACGCTCCCGCTCGTGCGCGAGATGACGGGCCTCATGATCATCGTCACGATCTCGGGCGCGTTCCAGGTCTTCAACGAGGTCATGGTCATGACCTCGGGCGGCCCCAACAACTCCACCCAGGTGCTCGGCACCTGGCTCTACCGCAACGGCTTCGTGCGCAACGACTTCGGGTACGCGGCGGCGATCGCGACGATCATCTTCGTCATCACGCTCGCCATCGCGCTCGTGCAGCTCTGGATCAACCGTCGCAGAAGGGTGGAATGGTGACCAGACTCACCTTCGCCGGCGTCATCGCGCGCCTGTTCATGTGGACGTTCCTGCTCTGCCTCGTCGTGGTGGTCGTCTACCCGCTCACGTGGATGGTGCTGAACGGCTTCAAGACGAACGCCGAGCTCTTCGGCAACCCGTTCGCGCTGCCCGCGCAGTGGGGCTGGGAGAACTACGCGAACGCGTGGAACCGAGGCGTCAGCAACTACCTCACGACGAGCATCCTCGTGACCGTCACGTCGACGATCGCGACGGTGTTCATCAGCGCCTGGGCGGCCTACGGGCTCACCCGAGTCGACATCCCCTTCTCACGCACGTGGTCCACCGTCATCCTGGGCGGGCTCATGCTCGCACCGACCGTCGCGCTCGTGCCGCTCGTGAAGATGTTCCAGGGCATGGGCCTCTACAACACGTTCTGGGCGCTGCTCATCCTCTACACCGCGTTCCGGATCCCGTTCACGACGTTCCTCATCCGGGCGTACATGATCGACCTGCCGCGCGAGGTCGACGAGGCGGCAGAGGTCGACGGGGCGAGCCGGTGGACGGCGTTCTGGCGCATCATCCTGCCGATGTGCCAGCCGATCATCATCTCGGTGGTCATCCTGCACATCCTCTTCGCGTGGAACGAGTATCTCTTCGCGATGGTGTTCACGAGCGGCACCGACGTGCAGACGCTGCCCGTGGGGCTCACGAGCCTCATGAGCAAGCACGGCACCGACTACCCCGTCGTCTTCGCGGGCATGGTCATCGCGGCGCTGCCCGTGGTCATCCTCTTCTTCGCCTGCCAGCGGTACTTCGTCAAGGGCCTCGCCGACGGGATCGGCAAGTGAGCGGCATCCGTCTCGACCAGGTCACCGGGTCGAACTTCTCGTACCAGCACCTGCCGTTCGACCGGTTCCTCGACGACATGGTCGAGCTCGGGCGCGAGCGCGTGGAGCTCTGGGGCGTCGCACCGCAGCTGCACGTGCCGCAGCTCAGCCGCCAGGAGGCACGCGGCATCCTTCGCCGCATTGCCGACCGCGGGCTGGCCGTGCACTGCCTCACGCCCGAGCAGGTGATGTACCCCGTCAACGTGGCCTCGCCGTCGCCGTGGCTGCGGGAGTCGAGCATCGCGATGTTCCGCCGCGCGGCCGAGCTCTGCGTCGAGCTCGAGGCACCGCTGCTGTTCCTCACCCCCGGGCGTGGGTTCGAGGACGAGCCGACGGATGCCGCGTGGCGGCGTTCCGTCGACGCGATCGGCGAGATCGCGGTCCACGCCGCCTCCCTCGGGGTCGACTGCGTGCTCGAGCCGCTGCAGCGCGTGGAGTCGAACCTCGTGAACGACGCCGCGACGCTGGCCCGGATGCTCGACGAGATCGCCGCACCGAACCTCGGCGCCGCGCTCGACACGGTCGCCATGGCCGTGGCCGGCGACACCATCGACGACTCCTTCGCCGCCCTCGGCGGACGCATCCGCCATGTGCACCTCATCGACGGCAAGCCGAACGGGCACCTGGCGTGGGGCGACGGCGAGCTGCCGCTCGGCCAGTACCTCGAGGCCCTCGGCCGGAACGGGTATGACGGATGCCTCACCTTCGAGCTCTTCGGCGACGGCACGTACGCGTACGACCCGCGGCCCGCGCTCGAGCAGTCGTTCGCCGCCGTCGAGCGCGAGCTCGCGGCACTCGCCGCGGGCGTGAACCCGCACGACCCCACCGGCCCGGCCACCAACCCTGCACGATCGACCACCATCGAAAGGAACTCCATGCTGAACTTCGACGAGGCGCGCTTCCTCGACATCCAGGCCGGCGCCGTCGCGCTGGCCGAGCCGATCGACGCCTTCATCGTCGACCGGCTCGGTGCCGGGGCGCGCAACCTCTTCTTCGTGGGCTCGGGCGGAGCCGGCATCCTCATGCAGCCCGCGGTGCGGCTGCTGCAGACCCGCTCGACATTCCCGACCCTCCTCGAGATGCCCGCCGAGCTCGTCGAGACCGGATCGGTGCACCTCGGCGCGGACTCGATCGTCGTCATCCCGTCGCTGTCGGGCACGACGCTCGAGAGCATCCGCGCGCTCGAGTACGCGAAGGAGCGTGGCGCGACCGTGCTGACCCTGACGGGCCATGCCGACACCCCGCTCGCCGAGGCCGCCGACGTGAACCTCACCGCGTTCGCCGCCGACGACACCTCGAGCGAGACATTCTCGGTGCAGTCGCTGCTCATCGGGCTGTCGATCATGCGCGTGCGCGGCGAGTTCGTCGGCTACGACGAGGTGCTCGCCCAGCTCGCCACGCTGCCCGACGCGCTGCTCGGCGTGAAGCGCGGCTTCGAGGGCAGGGCCGCCGAGCTCGCCCGGGTGATCGCGGACTCCGACTACCACGTGATCACCGGGGCGGGCGCGAGTTGGCCCGAGGCGTTCTACTACGGCATGTGCATCCTCGAGGAGATGCAGTGGATCCGCACCCGGCCCGTGCACGCATCGGACTTCTTCCACGGCACCCTCGAGCTGCTCGAGCCGGGCGTCAGCGTCATCGCGCTCAAGGGCGAGGACGCGGGACGTGCCCTCGTCGAGCGCGTCGAGGCGTTCGTGCCGCGCATCACCGACACGCTGACCGTCATCGACACGGCCGACTTCGAGCTGCTCGGCTTCACCGCCGAGGTGCGGGCGCTCCTGGCACCGGCGCTGCTCGCCACGGCGCTGGAGCGGGTCAGCGCGCACCTCGAGGTGCTGCGAGACCACCCGCTCACCACCCGCCGCTACTACCGCCAGTTGCAGTACTGAGGTTCCCAGTGGGCGGCGGCACCGGAGGGTCCGGCGACGACGCCGGCTTCGTCATCGCGACGGTCGGCGACAACACCATCGACCGGTACGTGGGCGACGAGTCGGCGCGCTACACGGGCGGCAACGCCTACAACGTCGCCGCCCAACTCGCCGGCCGCGGCCGCTCCGTGGCCTACTTCGGCGCGGTCGGGGCGGACGCCGACGGGCGCACCATCGCTCGCGGGCTCCACCGCGCCGGGATCGACCCCGTGGGCCTCGTCACCCTGGCGGGGCCCACGGCCGTCACGACGATCCGCGTCGACGGCGGCGACCGGGTCTTCGAGAGCGAGGAGTTCGGCGTGACCGCCGACTACTTCCCGAGCGACGCGCACCTCGAGCTCCTGGCACGCGCGCGATGGGTGCATGTGGGGATGCTGCCGCGTGCCGACGAGCTGCGCACTCGGCTGGCGGCGCTCGACCGGGGTCGGCCCGTCGTCAGCCAGGACTGCGGCGTCGCCTCCGGATTCAGCGACCTGGATGTCGCGTTCGGCTCCGTCGGCGAGCGCGGCGACGCCCGCGCGTGGGC
>NZ_WJSP02000167.1 GCF_009720255.1 Agromyces humi
GTGTCTACCCGCGCGCGCTCGACGAGCCGCAGACGGCGCTCACCGCGTTCGGCCACGAAGGCCGTGAAGGCCAAGGCCAAGCCCGCCGAGGCGAAGCCCGTCGACGCGAAGACGGCCGACGCGGAGCCCGTCGCCGCGAAGTAGCGCACGCCTCACGCCCGAATCCGGCGTGGCCGCGCGAACTGCGCGGTCACGCCGGACTCGTCGTCTCCGGCGAGAAAACCTTTGCCCTCCTGAGATGATGCGTGCCACAATGCGGAGTGTTCCGGGGGGAACAGGCGCGTGGAGGCGCCGCCGCTGATTTGGGGGGTCTCGGTGGGTGCACACGTGCGCGCAGGTTCGAATCGCACCATGCTGCGACTGTGGGCGACCCTGGTGATCGGGGGGTTGGCCGGCGTCAGCCTGGTCGCGCTCGAGCAGGTGGTGCCGCTCGATCCGGTCGGCCTCGCGACGTCGCCCGCTGTCGCCGTGCCGGGCGATCCGGGCGAGCCCGCGCCGCCGACGGTGGTCTACCAGGAGAACTTCGAGAACGCGCCCGACACGGGGACGCCGCAGCTGCTCGCGAACTACGTGTCGAGCATCGGTGGCACCTACACCGCGAGTCCGTACTGGAGTTCGGCGGCGAACTGCAACGGCTTCATCATGTCGACCACGAACACGCAGGCAGCGGGTTCGTGTCAGAACGATACGGGCGGCTACCTCTCGCTTCGAAAGCTCGCGTACGCACTGGGCACCGTCAACGGCTCGCCGAATCCCTTCACGAACAGCGTCGATGCCGCGTACACGTATGGATCGACGACGAACAATCAGATCCAGTTCGAGACCGTGACGCCCATTCCGCTGCCGACCCCGTCGCGGTATCTCACGTTCTCGGTGAACGCGGCGGCCACCAACTGCGGTCTGGCGCCGCATCCTCGCTTGCAGTTCAGCATCAAGAGCGGCAGTCCGACCGTCGAGCAACCGCTCGGGGGCGTCATCGACCCCTGCACCGATCCGCGGAGCAGCGTGCTCAGCACCGATGGACTGACGGGAGGGGTGACGCAGCCCTATCGAGGCGGCTCCTTCCCGGCGACGGCCTCGTTCGTCACGACGTCGAGCTCCATCGGGATCGTCATGCGCAATCAGACCGGCACGGGTGGCGGCAACGATGGTGCGTTCGACGACATCCGGATCCTGGATGTGACGCCGTCGCTCGACAAGTCGTTCTCGGCGCCGAACTTCGACGGGGTGTCGACGCTGACCTTCACGGTGACGAACACCGATGAGCTGGCGTCGAAGCTGGGGTGGTCGGCGACGGACAACCTGCAGTCGGGCCTGGTGGTGGCGAGTCCGTCGAACGCCTCGTCCACGTGCACGAACGGGGTCGTGACGGCGGCGGCGGGGGGTGGAACGATCGGTTTGGCGGGTGATATCGCGGCGGGCGTGCCGTTCTGCACGTTCACGGTGGATGTCACGGCGGCGAGCACGCCCACCCTGGAGGCGCCGCAGAACTACCAGAACTGCCCCACCGACCTCTCCGCGGTGGTCGGACTCGACCCTCCGAGCACGTGCGCCACGGTGACGTTCGTCGCGCCGGCCGCACTGGAGATCGGGAAGACCTCGACGGCGACCGTCGCGTCGAAGGCGGGCGATGTCGTGAACTACGCCGTGACGGTCCGCAACTCCGGCGGAACGCCGTACACCGCGGTCGACCCCGCGTCGTTCACCGACGACCTGTCGGGGATCACTGACGACGGGACCTACAACGGCGACGCGACCGCGTCGGGTAGTGCGCCACCGCCGACGGTGGTGGGCGATGAACTGAGCTGGTCGGGCCCGCTGGGGGTGGGCGAGTCGGTGACGATCAGCTACTCGGTCACGCTGACGCTGGCAGGCGACGGCGTGCTCTCGAACGTGGCGACCCTGCCCGACGGCGGGGGCACCGCGTCGACGCTCGTGGAGATCCCGATCCAGCCCGCGTTGTCGATCGTGAAGTCGGCGACGCCGTCCGATCCCGACAGCTTCGTGGCCGGCGCGGTGGTGACGTACTCGTTCGTGGTCACGAACTCCGGCAACGTCGCGATCAGCGATCCGGTCGTCGACGACGTGGGGTTCACGGGTGCCGGCGCGCTGTCGGCCCTGACGTGCGATCCGGTGACGGTGCTGCTGCCGGGTGCGCAACTGGTGTGCACGGCGACGTACACGGTGCAGCAGGCTGACGTCGACAACGCCGGGGTGTCGAACTCGGCGACGGTGACGGGCGACGACCCCGATGGCGGTGAGGTGACGGCGACGGCCGACGTCGTGGCGATTCCGACGACGCCGCTGCCGTCGGTCACGATCGAGAAGTCGGCGAGCCCGGGCCCGTTCACGGCGGCCGGTCAGGTCGTGACGTACTCGTTCCTGGTCACGAACACCGGCAACGTGACCCTCGACGACATCGCGGTGAACGAGGGTGCGTTCACGGGCTCGGGCGCCGTGTCGGCCGTGACGTGTCCGACGACCACGTCGATCCCGGGCGCGACGGTCACCTGCACCGCGACGTACACGCTCTCGCAGGACGACGTCGACCAGGGGTCGGTCGACAACACGGCGACCGTGAGCGCGACCTCGGAGCTGGGCGGTCCGCTGGAGTCGGCGCCGGATTCGGTGACGACCACGATCGCGCCGGCCCCGGCGATGACGGTCGTGAAGACCGCCGGTCCTGGCGGGTTCACCCGAGCCGGAGAAGTGGTGACGTACTCGTTCATCGTCACCAACACGGGCAACGTGACGCTCTCGAGCGTAGCGGTGCCCGAGGTCGAGTTCACGGGCACCGGCAGCTCACCGGTGGTGGTGTGCCCGCCCGACGAGATCGACGCGCTCGCGCCGGGCGACGACGTGACGTGCACCGCGACGTACACGCTCACGCAGGCGGACATCGACTCCGGGTCGGTGGTGAACACGGCGTCGGCGTCGGCCGCCCCGCCATCCGGTCCCGTGATCACCGCGACGCCGTCCGTGGCGCCGATCACCTTCGTCGCGTCGCCGTCGCTCACCATGGACAAGACCTCCGACCCGACGACCGTCACCGCTGCGGGGCAGCTGATCACGTATTCGTTCCTGATCACCAACACGGGCAACGTCACCATCGACGACGTCGCAGTGACGGAGGGCTCGTTCACCGGGACCGGCCCGTTGTCCGCTGCGGTGTGCCCGGCGGAGGCGGCCGAGCTGCTGCCGGATGACACGGTGACGTGCACCGCGACGTACACCGTGACCCAGGCCGACATCGATGGCGGCAACCTCGTCAACTCGGCCGCCGCGACCGGTACGCCGCCCTCGGGGTCGGCGATGTCGTCGGTCGAGGACATCGCCACGGTCGCGGTCGACGCGGTCACCTCGCTCGGGTTGGTGAAGTCCGTCGACCCGGCGGAGGTGACCGGCGCGGGCGCGACCGTGACGTACACGTTCACCGTGACCAATACCGGCGGGGTCACCCTGTCGGGGATCGCCATCGTCGAGGCGTCGTTCACCGGCACCGGCACCCCGCCGGTGGTGGTGTGCCCTGAGGAGGACCTGGCTCCCGGCGAGACACTCGACTGCACCGCGTCGTACGTGACCACAGACGCCGACGTCACGGCGGGCCGGGTGGACAACTCGGCGACCGCGACGGCATCGACCCCGCAGGAGGGCACCGTCGAGAGCGACGTCTCGAGCGTTTCGTTCGACGTGCTGCCGGTTCCGCCCATCCCGGTCACGCCGCTCGTGCCGCCGGGTCCGGCCGGGTTGGCCTCCACCGGCACGGCGGCGACGGTGACGCTGATGACGGTGGGCACCCTGGCCGCCCTGCTCGGCGCGCTCATCCTCGCCGTCCGACGACGGTGGACCGCGAAGTAGTGTGGGTGCGTGGCGCCGGCCCTGCCGGCGCCGCGCTCCCGTAGCCCAATCGGCAGAGGCAGGCGACTTAAACTCGCTCGAGTCTGGGTTCGAATCCCAGCGGGAGCACCTCGACGATCCCCTCGTCAACCCGCTGCCGATCCGCGGGGACCGGCGTTATCTTCGCGGCATGAAGGTCCTCTCCACGTCGTGGATCGTCGGCATCGCCGTCGGTCTCGTGTACATGCTCGGCATCGGGCTCTCAGGGCGGTGATCGGCGTGCGTCTCCGGCAGCATTCCCTCAGCATCTTCTTCGCCGTGCTCTTCGTGCTGGCCCTCATCGGCCAGTCCGTCGCGGGGCTGATCTCGTTCAACGAGGACCAGCTCGCACACGGCGCCGCGGCGGTGACCTGGATCGACTTCGTGACCTCGTCGGAGTTCGTCGTCGATGTCGCCGAGAACTGGCAGTCGGAGTACCTGCAGTTCTTCCTCTTCATCTTCGCGACCATCTGGCTCGTGCAGGCCGGATCGCCGGAGTCGAAGGAGGTCGGGCACGAGGGCATCGGCAGCGACGAGCAGCAGAAGGTCGGCCGGTACGCCGAGCCCGAGTCCCCGTCATGGGCGAAGGCGACGGGCTGGCGGCAGACGGTCTACAGCAACTCCCTCCTCATCACGATGGGTGCCATCTTCCTGCTGTCGTGGCTGGCGCAGGGGATCGCGGGGCAGACGGTCTTCAACGCGGAGCAGGCCGAGCACGGCCAGGACCTCCTGACCCTCGGCGAGTACCTGCTCTCGGCGGACTTCTGGAACCGCACCCTGCAGAATTGGCAGTCCGAGTTCCTCGCGGTGGGCAGCATGGTCGCCCTGTCGATCGTCCTGCGGCAGCGCGGCAGTGCGGAGTCCAAGCCGGTCGGGACCCCGCACCACGAGGGCGCGGTCAGCGCCGAGTAGTCGCGGACCACTCCCGAGCGCGGTGCGGGCCGACCGCATAACGCGCCCGGTCGCGGCCGTCAAGCCGGTCCCGAACGACCGGGGGCTGAGGCATCCTTGATCGGTGATGACGATCGTGTATGCCGGCGGTGAGCTGATGACCGGTGACGAGATTGCGGAGGCGTTGCTCACTTACAGCCAGGCGCTTGCGCAGAGCAGTACGGCGTCGACGGTGGAGATCCCGACGCTCGACGACGACGGGGAGCGCCAGATGGTGAAGGTGCTCGTCGGTCCGGCCAGCCAGATCATGGCGAAGCCCGCCGACTCGCCGTTCGGCGAGTTGCGCGACCCCGACGTGCTGGCACATCTGGAGGCGATGACGGCACGGCTGCAGCCGATGCGCAACGTCCCGACTGCCGCATCGGCGGTCGACGAGATGCCCGAGTGGGTCGAGGACCTCTGAGCACCGCCGTACCCGGCACGAAGAGCGACGGATGCCGCAGCCCGGTCGGCTGCGGCATCCGTGCGTGCGATTCGTGGTCAGCGCACCGTGCCCGGCGTGCCCGTCGCACCCGGGGTGGTGCGGGCATCGCGCTCACGACGACCGAGCAGCACCCCCAGCAGGATCATCGCGACCGCCAGGACGGCGTGCAGCCAGTTGTCGGCGGAGTTGAGCGGCACGAAGTTGGCCGGCTGGTCGCTCGAGAAGAAGAGCCCGTAGACCAGGAGGAGCGCGTAGATCGCGCCGCCCCAGATCAGGTAGTTCTTCGACGCGACGAAGCTCGTCGCGGCGGCGAGCCCCGCAATGCCGAACAGCAGGTGCACGATGTTGTGCAGGATCGACACCTGGAACACGCCCAGCAGCAGGGCCTCGGACTCGTGCCCGGCGAACTGGATCGTGTCGAGGTTCGTGGTCAGCCCCGGGATGAACCCGGCGATGCCGACCACCGCGAAGACGATGCCGAAGACCAGTGCGACCTTCTGCACCGCGGTCTCGGCGTATCTCGTCCGGTCATCGACGGGACGAGTGGTGCTGTGCATGGGAACCTCCTCTGTCGTCCGGCACCTCGGCGCCGGCCCCTCGGGGTATCACCCCGTTCGAGGTCATGATCACTCCGACGGCTCGGCTGCGGCGAGGGGCTTGACCTCAGAGGATCGGCTTCCCTCCGGTGACCGCGATTCGGGCGCCCGACACGTAGCTGGCCTCGTCCGAGGCGAGCAGCACGTAGACCGGCGCGAGCTCAGCCGGCTGGGCCGGTCGCTCCATGGGCACCTGGTCTCCGAAGCTCTCCACCTTCTCGGGCGGCATGGTCGACGGGATGAGCGGGGTCCACACCGGCCCGGGCGCCACGCTGTTGGCACGGATGCCGCGCTCGGCGAGCAGCTGGGCCAGCGAGGCCGTCATGTTCGCGATGCCGGCCTTCGTCGCCGCGTACGGGATCAGCGACGGCGACGGCATGTCGGAGTTCACCGACGAGGAGCCGATGATCGAGGCGCCCTCGCCCAGGTGCGGCAGCGCCGCCTTCACGAGGTGGAAGAACGCGCTCAGGTTCACCGCGATGGTGCGATCCCACTCCTCGTCGGGGATCTCCTCGAGCGTGGGGTGGTCCATCTGGAACGCGGCGTTGCTGACGAGCACGTCGATGCGGCCGAACTCCGAGACCGCCCTGTCGATGACCTCGCGGCAGTGGGCGGGGTCGGCGAGGTCGCCCGAGATCGACACGGCGCGACGCCCGGCCTCCTCGACGTAGCGGCAGGTCTCGGCGGCATCCTCGTGCTCGTCGAGGTAGCTGACGAGCACGTCGGCGCCCTCCCGCGCGTACGCGATGGCCACCGCCTTGCCGATGCCGCTGTCGGCGCCGGTGATGACCGCCACCTTCCCCTCGAGTCGCCCCGAGCCCCGGTAGCTCTCCTCGCCGTGGTCGGGCTTCGGGGTCATCTCCTGCTCCGAGCCCGGAAACTCCTGCTGCTGTGCCGGCTGGTTCATGTCGGTGCGCCCTTCCTCGGTCGGTCCTGGATCGTCTGTTCATCCCACAAGCGCCCGACTCCGCCGACAACCGGGTTGACAGCCGGGTGTCAATCCCGCGACACGGCCTCGACGCGCGAATAGCGTCGGAACGGGTCGTGCGCCCGCCCGGCCCGGAAGGGAACCCAGTGTCTCGCAACGTTCGCGCCATGCGGTGCTCGCCCGAGGCGGTGTTCGAGGTCCTCGCCGACGGGTGGCTCTATCCCGGCTGGGTCGTCGGCGCCTCACGGATGCGCGCCGTGGATCGCGACTGGCCCGCCGAGGGCAGCGAGCTCCATCACTCCGTCGGCGCGTGGCCACTGCTGATCGACGACGACACCGTCAGCCTGGAGTGGGATCCGCCGCGCCGCGCCGTGGTCCGCGCCAAGGGGTGGCCCATCGGGGAGGCGCGCGTGACGATCGATGTGCGCACGGGGTCGCGCGGATGCATCGTCCGCATCCAGGAGGAGCCGGTCGAGGGGCCGGGCAGCTGGATCCCGCGATTCCTCACCGATCCGATGCTCCACCTCCGCAACCGGGAGACCCTGCAGCGGCTGGCATTCCTCGCCGAGGGACGCCAGGGCGAGGCCCCCTGATGCCCACCGCGGTGGGCATCAGCGGTTCGGCCGGCATCGGCCGCGCCGTCGTCCGCCGCCTGCGCCGGAAGCGCACCGCGTGACCGACGTGGACGCGGTGGTCGTCGGAGCCGGGCCGAACGGCCTCGCCGCGGCGGTCACGCTCGCACGCTCGGGTCTCTCGGTGGAGGTCTTCGAACGCAACGCGACGATCGGCGGCGGCGCGCGCACGTCCGAGCTCACGCTCCCCGGATTCCGGCACGACGTCTGCTCGGCGGTGCACCCGATGGCGCTCGCGTCGCGCTTCTTCCGCGAGTTCCAGCTCGCGCGGCGCATCGAGCTGCGGCTGCCGCCGGTCTCGTACGGGCATCCGCTCCAGTCTCAGAGTTCCCCAGCCTCAGCGCGGCGGAGGATCTCGTCCATGCCGGTCACCACGCCGTTCCAGTCCTCGCGGAGCATCTCATCCACCGCGGGGCGACCTGAGCTGGTGGAGCACCGACAGAGAGCCCAAGGTCAGCGAAGCGGCGGCTGGAGGGGT
>NZ_WJSP02000168.1 GCF_009720255.1 Agromyces humi
AACTCGCCGTTCTCGTCGGTGAACGTGTAGGGCTTCGCGTCGCCGAGGCTCGCGACCCGGATCTGGCCCGGGGTGATCAGGTGGTAGGGGTTCTCCTCGGCGGTCGAGTCGCTCGTCGTGGCGCCGGGGGTCGTGGTGGTGGACTCAGGCAACCGCGGCTCCGTACTCGTCGGCGCGACGCGCGATGGCGTCGGCCAGTCCATCCGGTCCGGCCATCAGCAGCGACCGCGACTCGTTCGCGACGACCCCGCTCGCGAAGCCGCCGAAGCGGGAGCGGAGCTCCCTCGGCTCGGCGCCCTGGTGGCCGAATCCGGGCGCCAGCACCGGAAGGCCGGGGCGCGGCGGCTCGGCCTCGATGTCGATGCCCGCGGCGGGGAGGTCGGTCGTCGCCCCGAACACCACGCCGATGGAGCCGAGCGCGTGGCTCGTGGCATCGGCTCGGCCCTGGTTCCAGCTGATCACGCCGTCGGTGATCGCCTGCGCCACCGTCGACCCGGCCCGGCTCGACTGCTGGAGGACCGCGCGCTGGATGGCCGCGGCCTCGGGATTGGACGTAGCGGCGAGGACGAACAGGCCCTTGCCCGCCGTCTCGGCCGCGACCATGACCTGCTCGATCGAGCCGAGGCCCTGGAACGCGCTGATCGTCATCGCGTCGGCCTCGAGGCTCGATCCCGGACGCAGCCACGCCTCGCCGTACGCCTCGACCGTGGAGCCGATGTCGCCGCGCTTCGCGTCGGCGATCACGAGGAGGCCGGCGTCGCGGGCTTCGGCCAGGAGGCGTTCGAGCACGGCGTAGCCCGCTGCGCCGTGCCGCTCGAAGAATGCCACCTGGGGCTTCACGATGCCGATCAGGCCGGCTGCCGCCTCGATCGCGCGGAGCCCGAACTCGCGGACGCCCTCCGCGGAATCGGGCCGGCCCCACGCCTCGAGCACCGACCGGTGCGGGTCGAGTCCGAGGCAGAGATGCCCGTAGGCCGCGAAGACCGACTCGAGCCGCTCCCCGAACGGGATCACGCCGGCGCCGATCATGCCAGCGCCGCCGCTCGCCGCCGGCCGTACTCCTGCAGGCTCGTGACCTCGAACCCGCCACGGACCGCGTCGAGCGAGGCGACTGCCGCCGAGAGCTCGGCGATGGTCGTGAACAGCGCGATGTCGGCCGCCACCGCCGCTGCGCGGATCTCGTACCCGTCGGCACGGGCGGAGCGGCCGCTCGGGGTGTTGATCACCACGTCCACCTCGCCGCGGTGGATGAGCTCGACGATCGAGGCGTCGTCGGCCGACGGCTTCTCGCTGTACTTCAGCACCTCCCGGGCGCGGATGCCGTTGCGTCGCAGCACCTCGGCGGTGCCCTCGGTGGCGGTGATGTCGTAGCCGAGCTGCTGCAGCCTCAGCACCGGCAGGATGATCGCGCGCTTGTCGCGGTCGGAGACCGACACGAACACCGTGCCGCTGAGCGGCATGCCGCCGTACGCCGCGAGCTGGCTCTTCGCGAACGCGGTCGGGAAGTCCTTGTCGATGCCCATGACCTCGCCCGTGGAGCGCATCTCGGGTCCGAGCACGGAGTCGACCATGATGCCCTCCCGGGTGCGGAAGCGATGGAACGGCAGGACCGCCTCCTTCACGGCGACCGGCGCGTCGAGCGGCACCCGCGAGCCGTCGGACTCGGGGAGCATGCCCTCGGCGATCAGTTCCGCGACGGTCGCGCCGACCATGATGCGAGAGGCGGCCTTGGCGAGCGGGATGCCGAGCGCCTTCGACACGAACGGGACCGTTCGGCTCGCCCGCGGGTTCGCCTCGAGCACGTAGAGCACGCCGGCCGCGACGGCGAACTGCACGTTGAGCAGCCCGCGCACGCCGATGCCCTCCGCGATCGCCCGCGTGGCTTCGCGGACCCGGTCGACCTCCGCGCGGCCGAGCGTCACGGGCGGCAGGGTGCAGCTCGAGTCGCCGGAGTGGATGCCGGCCTCCTCGATGTGCTCCATCACGCCGCCGATGTACAGGTCGGTGCCGTCGTACAGGGCGTCGACGTCGATCTCGATCGCGTCGTCGAGGAATCGGTCGACGAGTAGCGGATGGCTCGGGCCGACGATGCCCTGACCCTCGATGCGCGAGAAGTAGTCGGCGAGCGACGGCGAGTCGTAGACGATCTCCATGCCGCGGCCGCCGAGCACGTAGCTCGGCCGAACCAGCACCGGGTAGCCGATGCCCTCGGCCACGTGGACGGCGCCCGCGAGGTCGATCGCGGTGCCGTTGCGCGGTGCGAGCAGCCCGGCCGCCTCGAGGATGCCCGAGAACAGCCCGCGCTCCTCGGCGAGGTCGATCGCGTCGGGCGTGGTGCCCAGGATGGGGACGCCGGCCGCCTCGAGGCCCTTCGCGAGCCCGAGCGCGGTCTGGCCGCCGAGCTGCACGACGACGCCGACGAGCTCACCGGTCTGCGACTCCGCGTGGATGACCTCGAGCACGTCCTCGAGCGTGAGCGGCTCGAAGTACAGCCGGTCGCTCGTGTCGTAGTCGGTCGAGACCGTCTCGGGGTTGCAGTTGATCATGATGGTCTCGAAGCCGGCGTCCGAGAGCGCGAACGACGCGTGCACGCACGAGTAGTCGAACTCGACGCCCTGCCCGATGCGGTTCGGCCCCGAGCCGAGGATGACGACCTTGCGGCGGTCGCTGGGCTCCACCTCCGTCTCGAGGTCGTAGCTCGAGTAGTGGTACGGCGTCAGCGCGGGGAACTCGCCGGCGCAGGTGTCGACGGTCTTGTACACCGGGCGGATGCCGAGGATGTGCCGCACCTCGCGGGCGTCGGCCTCGCCGAAGCCGCGCAACTGCCCGATCTGCGCGTCCGAGAAGCCGTGGTCCTTGGCGAGCAGCAGCATGTCGTGGTCGAGCGCCTCGGCATTCGCGACGGTCTCGGCCACCTCGTTGATGAGGACGATCTGGTCGAGGAACCACGGGTCGATCTTCGTGGCCTCGAACACCTCGTCGATCGTGGCGCCCTTGCGGAGCGCCTGCTGCACCAGCACGATGCGGCCGTCGGTGGGCACGCGCGACGCCTCGACGAGCTCCTCGACGCTGCGCGGCTCGTCGCCCCAGTGGAACGACGACCCGCGCTTCTCGAGCGAGCGCAGCGCCTTCTGCAGGGCGGTCGCGTAGTTGCGGCCGATCGCCATCGCCTCGCCGACCGACTTCATGGTCGTGGTGAGCGTGGGGTCGGCGGCGGGGAACTTCTCGAACGCGAAGCGAGGCACCTTGACGACGACGTAGTCGAGCGTCGGTTCGAAGCTCGCCGGCGTCACCCGCGTGATGTCGTTCGGGATCTCGTCGAGGCGGTAGCCGATGGCGAGCTTCGCCGCGATCTTCGCGATCGGGAAGCCCGTGGCCTTCGACGCGAGCGCCGACGAGCGGGAGACGCGGGGGTTCATCTCGATCACGATGATGCGGCCGTCGGCGGGGTCGATCGCGAACTGGATGTTGCAGCCGCCGGTGTCGACGCCCACGGCGCGGATGATGTCGATGCCGATGTCGCGGAGCTTCTGGTACTCGCGGTCGGTGAGCGTGAGGGCCGGCGCGACCGTGATCGAGTCGCCGGTGTGCACGCCGACGGGGTCCACGTTCTCGATGGAGCAGACGACGACCGTGTTGTCGGCGGTGTCGCGCATGAGCTCGAGCTCGTACTCCTTCCAGCCGAGGATCGACTCCTCGAGGAGCACCTCGGTGGTCGGCGAGTCGTGGAGGCCCTGCGTCACGATGCGCACCAGGTCCTCCTCGGTGTACGCGAAGCCCGAGCCGAGGCCGCCCATGGTGAAGGAAGGGCGCACGACCAGGGGGTAGCCGAGGTCGAGGGCGAACTCCTTCGCCTGGTCGAGGGTCTTCGCCACGTGCGACCGGGCCACGCCCGCGCCCGCCTCGATCACGAGGTCCTTGAAGAGCTGCCGGTCCTCGCCCTTGCGGATGGCCTCGACCTTCGCGCCGATGAGCTCGACGCCGTGCTTCTCGAGGATGCCCGCGTCGTGCAGTGCGATCGCCGCGTTGAGCGCCGTCTGGCCGCCCAGGGTCGGCAGCACCGCGTCGGGGCGCTCCTTGACGATGATCGACTCGATGATCTCGGGCGTGATCGGCTCGATGTAGGTGGCGTCCGCGAAGTCGGGGTCCGTCATGATCGTGGCCGGGTTCGGGTTCACGAGGATGACGCGCACGCCCTCCGCTCGCAGCACCCGGCACGCCTGGGTGCCCGAGTAGTCGAACTCCGCCGCCTGCCCGATCACGATCGGCCCCGAGCCGATGACGAGGACGCTGTTGATGTCGTCGCGCTTGGGCATCAGGCGTTGGTCTCCTTGCTCGCGATGACCATGTCGCGGAACCGGTCGAAGAGGTAGTTCGCGTCGTGCGGGCCGGCCGCCGACTCGGGATGGTACTGCACCGAGAAGGCCGGGATGTCGAGGCAGTTGAGCCCCTCGACGACGTTGTCGTTGAGGTCGTAGTGGCTCACCTCGACCCGTCCGAAGCCCTCTGCGGAGTCGCTCACGCGGTCGATCGGCGCGTCGACCGCGAAGCCGTGGTTGTGCGAGGTGATCTCGACCCGGCCGGTGGCCTTGTCGAGCACGGGCTGGTTGATGCCGCGGTGGCCGAAGGGCAGCTTGTACGTGCCGAAGCCGAGCGCGCGGCCGAGCAGCTGGTTGCCGAAGCAGATGCCGAAGTAGGGCAGGCCCTCGCGCAGCGTCGTGCGCAGCAGGTCGACATGGCGGTCGGATGCCCCGGGGTCGCCGGGCCCGTTCGAGAAGAACAGCGCGTCGGGCTCCATCGCGAGCACCTCCTCCGCGGTGACGGACTGCGGCACGACGTGCACGTCGAAGCCGCGCTCGGCGAGGTACTTCAGCGTCGACGTCTTCACGCCCAGGTCGAGGACCGCGACGGAGCCGACGCGCTCACCCTCGGCGGGCAGCGAGTACGCCTCGGTGGTGGAGACGGTGCCCGAGAGGTTCAGGCCGGTCATCTGCTCGCCGGCGAGCACGAGCTCGAGCTGCTCGCCGTGCGTGAGCAGCGCGGCATCACCCGAGAAGATGCCGGCGCGCATGGCGCCCGCCGAGCGGATGTGGCGGGTGACGGCGCGGGTGTCGATGCCGCTGATCCCGACGATGCCGGCCGCCTCGAGGTCGTCGTCGAGGCTGCGCTGCGCGCGGAAGTTGGAGACGACGCGGGAGGGGTCGCGCACGACGAATCCGGCGACCCAGATCTTCGACGACTCCATGTCCTCGTCGTTCGCGCCGGTGTTGCCGATGTGCGGCGCGGTCATCATCACGATCTGGCCGGCGTACGACGGGTCGGTCAGCGTCTCCTGATAGCCGGTCATGCCGGTCGCGAAGACCGCTTCGCCGAGGGTGCGCCCGCGGGCGCCGTATGCGCGGCCCTCGTAGCGGCGTCCGTCCTCGAGCACGAGCACGGCGGGGTCCGACGTGCGGGTTGGGGTCTCAGTCATCCGAGGCCTCGCTCTCCTTCTCCGGCCGCGATGCGGCACGCGCCGCGGCGATGTCGTTGACGGCGGCGATGATGCGCGCCGAGTCGCCCGGGTACCGGGCCCTGAGGTAGCTGTCGACGTGGGAAGCCCGGGTGTCGGGATCGGCCACGTGCGCGATCCACGTGATGGCCACGAGTCCTTCGGGCTCCACGCCCCGATCGATGGCGTAGCTCGCCTCGCCCGCCGAGACGACGCGGTCGGCCGGGAGGAAGCTCGCGGACTCGCCGGCGACCCGCAGCACGACGCCCTCGGGCGCGATCTCGATGCGCGCGGCGCCCCGGAAGGCGAGACCGGCGACGGCGAGCCGCTCGAGCGGCTCCCCCGTCGGGGTCGTGGCGACGTAGAGCACCTCGGTCTCGAGCAGGAACGAGCCGAGCGCGGCGGGCAGCGGGTAGGAGGTGAGGGATTCGTCGCGGCGGGTACGACGCCGCCACGACCGCAGCATGAGCCACGCGGCGACGGCCACGATGGCCACCGAGATGAGCACGCCGATCCACTTATCCACGGGCCACCCCCGCGGCGACGTCGGCGAGGCGCGCGACCTCGTCGGCCGGGCGCACCGCGCCGTCGGCGTAGGTGGCGTAGCCGGCGTGGAAGGTGGCGACCACGCGGCCGGGCAGGCGACGACCCAGGTAGGGTGAGTTCGCGCTGCGTCCGGCGAGGCGCTCGAGCGAGAAGTCGGATGCCGCGGCCGGGTCGTAGAGCGTGACCTCGGCCGGCGATCCGGCGGCCAGTGCCTGCCCGTGCCCGGTGAGCCGGCCGATCCGGGCGGGGGTCGCGGACATGACGCGCGCGACATCCGACCAGTCGAGGAGGCCGTTCTCCACGACGGCGGCGTGCACGACCGCGAGCGCGGACTCGAGCCCGACCATGCCGTTCGCGGCGGCATCCCACTCGCTCTCCTTCGCCTCCACGGGATGCGGCGCGTGATCGGTGGCGACGATGTCGATCGTGCCGTCGGCGAGGGCGGCACGGAGGGCCTCGACGTCCTCGGCGCGGCGGAGCGGCGGGTTGACCTTGAACCGCGGGTCGTAGCTGGCGACGAGGTCCTCGGTGAGCAGCAGGTGGTGCGGCGTGACCTCGGCGGTCACGGCGATGCCCCGGGCCTTCGCCCAGCGGATGACCTCGACCGACCCGGCCGTCGACACGTGGCAGACGTGCAGGCGGCTGCCGACGTGCTCGGCGAGCAGCACGTCGCGGGCGATGATCGACTCCTCGGCGACGGCGGGCCAGCCGGCGAGGCCGAGCTCGCCCGACAACGCCCCCTCGTTCATCTGCGCGCCCTGCGTGAGCCTCGGCTCCTGGGCGTGCTGCGCGATCACGCCGTCGAACGCCTTGACGTACTCGAGGGCCCGACGCATCAGCAGCGGGTCAGCGACGCAGAACCCGTCGTCGCTGAAGACGCGCACCTTCGCACGGGAGCGGGCCATCGCCCCGAGCTCGGCGAGCTGCTCGCCCTTCAAGCCGACCGTGACCGCGCCGATGGGCTGCACCGTCGCGTAGCCGGCGGCGCGGCCGAGGCTCGCCTCCTGCTCGACGACGCCGGCCGTGTCGGCGACCGGGAACGTGTTGGCCATCGCGAAGACGGCGGTGAAGCCGCCCGCCGCCGCGGCCTGCGTGCCGGTGAGGACCGTCTCGCTCTGCTCGTAGCCGGGCTCGCGCAGGTGGGTGTGCAGGTCGACGAGGCCGGGCAGCGCCACGAGCCCGTCGGCGTCGACGACCGTCGCACCCGCGGCATCCGCGATGCGCCCCGCCTCGGCGATGACGCCGTCGGCGAGGAGGAGGTCGGTGCGCTCGCCCGTGGGCAGGGTCGCGCCTCTGATCAGGAACCGCTCGGCCATCATGCGTCTCCCCGTTCGCCCGACAGCAGCAGATAGAGGGCGGCCATTCTCACTGATACTCCGTTCGCGACCTGCTCGCGCACCGTGGACTGCGGCGAATCCGCGGCGCGGGCGGCGATCTCCAGCCCGCGGTTCATCGGCCCGGGGTGCATGACCATCGTAGCCGGGGGCAATCGGTCGAACCGGGCGTCGTCGAGTCCCCAGGTGCGGGCGTACTCGCGGCTGTTGGGGAAGAACGCGGCGAGCATGCGCTCGGCCTGGATCCGCAGCATCATGACGACGTCGGGCGCCTCGGCGAGCGACGCGTCGAGGTCGTAGCCGACGCGAGCCGGCCAGCCCGAGGTGTCGACCGGCACCAGCGTGGGCGGCGCGATGAGCTCGACCTCCGCCCCGAGCGTCGTGAGCAGCCACACGTTCGACCGTGCCACGCGCGAGTGCAGGATGTCGCCGACGATCACGACGCGCACGCCGTCGAGCCCGCGCCCGCGCGAGGC
>NZ_WJSP02000169.1 GCF_009720255.1 Agromyces humi
GCGCATGCCCTCCGCGATGTCCTCGAGCACCGACACGGGCGTCGTCGGCGGCGCGGCGATCGCGACGACGAGCGCGGTCGGTCGCGCGCCCATCGCGGCGACATCGGTGAGGTTGGTGGCGGCCGCCTTCCAGCCCAGCTCGAACGGGGTCGACCACGCGAGGCGGAAGTCGGGTCCGTGCACGAGCAGGTCGGTGGTGACCACGAAGCGCCCGTCGGCAGCGGCCACGACGGCCGCATCGTCCCCCGCGCCGAGGAGCGCCGCATCGCCGGGCGAGAGCCGCGGCAGGATCCGCGCCAGCACGGCAGACTCGCCCAGTTCGCCGACGGTGGCCTCACCCGGGCGCGCAGCTCGTTCCATGCCACTCACGGTAGCCTGATCCGGATGCCCCACCCAGACGCCTCCCCCTCGCGCCGCGGGCTGCGGCGCGTCGCGTTCGCCGGCGGCCTCGCGGTCGCCGCGACCGTCGCCTTCGCCGGATGCAGCCAGGCCGTCGCGTTCGACGCCGCCCCCTCGGCGAGCGACCCCGACTGCGCCGCCGTGGTCGTGCGGCTGCCCGACACCGTCGCCGGCCTCGAGAAGCGCGACACCGACGCGCAGGGCACCGGCGCATGGGGGCAACCCGCGTCCGTGCTGCTGCGGTGCGGCGTCGAGCCGCTCGGCCCCACCACCGATCGCTGCGTGAGCGTCGACGGCGTCGACTGGGTCATCGACGAGTCGGATGCCCCGAACTACCTCTTCACGACCTACGGCCGCACCCCCACCGTCGAGGTGCTCATCGACAACGACGCGGTCTCGGGTACCACCGCGATCTCCGACCTGTCTGCCGCGGTCGGCGCCATCCCGGCCGAGGGAGGCTGCGTCGGGCTCGACGACACCTCGGGTTAGCGGGCGCCCCGAGCGTGCCCGACCTGGATCAGCTCGTCGATGAGCTCGGGGTAGCTGAGCCCGGTCTGGAGCCAGCACGTCGGGAACATCGAGATGGGCGTGAAGCCGGGCATCGTGTTGACCTCGTTGACGACGTAGCCGTCGTCGGTGAGGAAGACGTCGACCCGCGCGAGGCCTTCGCCCCCGATCGCCTCGAACGCGCGCCGGGCGACGCGCTGCAGCTCGAACAGCTCGCCATCGCCGAGATCGGCCGGGCAGATCAGGTCCACGCCGGGCGCGTCGAGGTACTTCGCCTCGAAGTCGTAGAAGTCGCGGCCCGTGACGACGACCTCGCCGGCGACGCTGACGCGCACCTCACGGGCATCGCGACCCTCCAGTACGCCGCACTCGATCTCGCGGCCGATGACGGCGGACTCGACGAGCACGGTGCGGTCCTCCGCGAACGCGGTGTCGAGCGCGTCGTGCAGCTCCGACCAGTCCGCGACCTTGCTGACGCCGACGGAGGATCCCGCCCGAGCGGGCTTCACGAACACCGGCAGGCCGAGGCTGTGCACCCGGCGCTTCCAGAGCTCGGGGTCGGATGCGAGCCCGGCGCGGGTGAGCGTGACCCAGGGCGCCACCTGGATGCCCGCGCCCTCGAGCACCGTCTTCGTCACGTGCTTGTCCATGCCGATCGCCGACGACAGCACGCCGTTGCCGACGTACGGGAGGCCGACGAGCTCGAGCAGGCCCTGCACCGTGCCGTCCTCGCCGAAGCGGCCGTGCAGGATCGGGAACACCACGTCGACATCGCCCAGCGAGCGCTCGCCCGTGGCATCCGTCACCGTCAGCGCCCGTGATGCGGCACTCTCGGGCCAGCGGACCCGCGTGCCGTTGTCGACGACCTCCGGCAGGTGCTCGGGGTCGAGGGCGAACCGATCGGGGTCGTCGGCCTCGAGCACGAACGCACCGTCACGGGTGATCCCGACGGGGATCACCTCGTACCGGTCACGGTTGATCGCCCGGAGCACCCCTCCCGCTGTTGCGCAGCTGATCGAATGCTCGCTTGAGCGCCCGCCGAACAGGAGAACCACCCTGAGCTTGTCCATCCGATGTCCTTTCGCCCTGGGGCTCGTCGTCAGTCGTGAGGTGCGGTGCGATGTCGCGTGGGTCGAGCGTGCCGGCCAGCACCTGGCGGACCTGCTCGACGATCGGCATCTCGACGCCCTTCGCGCGCGCCAGCTCGAGGATCGGCGCGACGGACGCGAGACCCTCGGTGGTCTGCTGCATCTGGTTCACCACGTCGTTGAGGTGGTAGCCCTGGCCGAGCAGGCGCCCGGCGGTGTTGTTCCGCGAGAGCGGCGACTGGCTCGTCGCGATGAGGTCTCCGAGGCCCGCGAGGCCCGACAGCGTCTCGGGGTGCGCGCCGAACGCGACCGCGAAGTCCGTCATCTCGACGAGGCCGCGCGTGATGATCGACGCCTTGGTGTTCTCGCCGTAGCCCGCGCCGTCGACGATGCCGATCGCGACGGCGATGAGGTTCTTCAGCACCCCGCCGAACTCCGTGCCGATGACGTCGGTGTTCACGAACGAGTGGAAGTACCGATTGCGGGCGACGGATGCCACGGCCTGTGCGGTCTCGAGGCTCGTCGACGAGACGACCGCCGCCGTGGGCTGCTCCTTCGCGATCTCGAGCGCGAGGTTCGGCCCCGAGATGACCGCGATGTGCGACTCGTCGATCCTGAGCACCTCGGCGATGACCTCGCTCATGCGCAGGCCGCTCGCCTTCTCGACGCCCTTCATCAGTGACACCACGGTCGCCTCGGCGTGGAGGTGCGGCGCCGCGATCTTCAGGTTGTCGCGCAGCGCCTGGCTCGGCACCGACACGTACACCTGCTCGGCGCCGGCGAGCGCGAGGTCGAGGCGGCTCGTCGCGCGGAGGCCGAGCGGGAGGTTGATGCCCGGGAGGTAGTCGCTGTTGCGCTTGCCCTCCTGGATCTCGCGGGCGAGCTCTGGCCGGCGCGCCCAGATCACGACGTCGGCGCCGCCGTCGGCGAGGATCTTCGCGAACGTCGTGCCCCAACTGCCGGCGCCGAGCACGGCGACGCGCTTGCCGGGCGCCTTCTTCGCGGACGCCCTAGCCATCGAGTCGCCCCGTCTCCTTCTGGCCGTGGGCCGTGGGATCCCAGCGCTCCGCCGGGGCAGGCTCGCCACGTACCTCGGCGAGGAGGCCGGCGATCGCGTCCATGAGCTCTCCGGTCGCCTTCAGCAGCGACGCCTGGTCGAGCGGCTTGCCGCGGTAGGCGCTGAGGTCGAGCGGCTCGCCGATGATCACGTCGATGGTCTTGCGCGGGAAGACGCTCAGCTTCTTGCCGTAGCGCGGCAGCAGCTCCTGCGTGCCCCAGTGCGCGGCCGGGATGATCGGGATGTCGCGCTCGAGCGCGATGCGCACGGCGCCAGTCTTGCCCCGCATGGGCCAGAGGTCGGGCTCGCGCGTCAGCGATCCCTCGGGGTAGACGACGACCATGCGCCCCTTCGCCACGAGGTCTTCGGCCGCGCGCAGGGCGGCGTGGCTCTTGCTGCCCGCCCGCTCCACGGGGATCTGGCCCGACGTGCGCAGCAGCCAGCCGAGCACGGGGTTCTTGAAGAGCGACGCCTTGGCGAGGAAGCGCGGGGCGCGACCGAGCTTCCAGCACACGACGCCCATGACGACGGGGTCGATCTCGCTGTAGTGGTTCGGTGCCAGCACGAAGGCGCCGGCCTGCGGCATCCGCTCGGGATGGTGGAAGCGGAAGCGCACCGCGAGGTTGAAGATCGGGAGGACGAGGACGGCGAGCAGCCAGAAGAACGAGGGTCGCCGCTTCTCGGAACGCGGCTTCAGTGCAGCGTCGGACGCCGGAGGATGGTGGGGCACTCCCCCATTATCCTTCGAGTTCGAAGTCCGCCCCGAGGAGCTCGAGCTTCGTGATGAAGTTCTCGTACCCGCGCGCGATGATGCCCACGTTCGAGACCGTCGAACGGCCTTCGGCGGTCAGCGCCGCGATGAGGTGGCTGAAGCCGCCGCGGAGGTCGGGCACCTCGATGTCGGCGCCGTGCAGCTTCGCCGGTCCGGAGATCACGGCCGAGTGCTGGAAGTTGCGCTGCCCGAACCGGCACGCACCGGCGCCGAGGCACTCCTTGTGCACCTCGATGGAGGCGCCCATCTCGACGAGCGCGTCCACGAAGCCGAAGCGCTGCTCGTACACCGTCTCGTGCACGATCGACACGCCGTTCGCCTTGGACAGGGCGACCACGAGCGGCTGCTGCCAGTCGGTCATGAAGCCGGGGTGCACGTCGGTCTCGATGATCACCGGCTTGAGCTCGCCACCAGGGTGGAAGAAGCGGATGCCGTCCTCCTGGATCTCGAAGTCGCCGCCGACCTTGCGGAAGACGTTGAGGAACGTGAGCATCTCGGCCTGGCGCGCGCCGCCGACGAAGATGTCGCCGTCGGTGGCGAGGGCCGCGGCCGCCCAGCTGGCGGCCTCGTTGCGGTCGAACAGCGCGCGGTGCGTGTAGCCGTCGAGCTTCTCGACGCCCTCGATGCGGATGACGCGGTCGGTGTCGACCGTGATGATCGCGCCCATCTTCTGCAGGATGTTGATGAGATCCATGATCTCGGGCTCGATCGCGGCGCCCGACAGCTCGGTGATGCCGTCGGCGAGCACCGCGGTGAGGAGCACCTGCTCGGTGGCGCCGACGCTCGGGTACGGCAGGGCGACCTTGGCTCCGTGGAGTCCGTTGGGGGCCGACATCCGGATGCCGCTCGGCAGCTTCTCGACGATGGCGCCGAAGTTGCGCAGCACCTCGAGGTGGTAGTCGATGGGACGGTCGCCGATGCGGCATCCGCCGAGGTCGGGGATGAACGCCTCGCCGAGCCGGTGCAGCAGCGGCCCGCAGAAGAGGATCGGGATGCGGCTCGAGCCGGCGTGCGCGTCGATGTCGGCCATGTGGGCGGTCTCGACCGCCGACGGGTCGAGGATGAGCTCGCCCTCGTCGACGCCGTGCGTCACGCTCACGCCGTGCACCTCGAGGAGACCGCGCACGATGCGGACGTCGCTGATGTTGGGGACGTCCTTCAGCACGCTGGGCGTGTCGCCGAGGATCGCCGCGACCATCGCCTTGGTGACGAGGTTCTTGGCGCCCTTCAGCTCGATGCGGCCCCGCAGGGGCTTGCCGCCGTTGATCGTGATGCGGTCGACATTCAGTCCGACTGCCGTTCCATGGTTCTTGGCGTCCTGCCCGAGCGTGTTCACAGACTCCCTGATTCTGCCGGCTCCCGGATGGGGAGGGTCTTCGGCCGCCAAGCTTCTCGATGTGACTCGAACTCGGCGATCGACTCCTCGTCCCGCAGGGTGAGCCCGATGTCGTCGAGCCCTTCGAGAAGCCTCCACCGAGTGTAGTCGTCGATGTCGAACGGCACCGTGAGCGTTCCGACGCTCACCGTACGCTCAACCAGATCGACCGTGACGGGTATTCCCGGCTCGGCCTCGACCTGCTCCCAGAGGCGCTCGACGTCTTCATAGGCGACCTGCGCGGCGAGCAGTCCCTGCTTGCCGGAGTTGCCCCGGAAGATGTCGCCGAAGCGCGAGCTGATCACGACGTCGAAGCCGTAGTCGCGCAGCGCCCAGACGGCGTGTTCGCGGCTGGAGCCGGTGCCGAAGTCGGGACCGGCGATGAGGATCCGCGCGCCACGGTACTGCTCCTGGTTCAGGATGAAGTCGGGATCCTGGCGCCAGGCGTAGAACAGGGCGTCGTCGAAGCCGGTCTTCGTCACCCGCTTCAGGAACACCGCGGGGATGATCTGGTCGGTGTCGACGTTGGAGCGACGAAGTGGAACGGCGGTGCCGGTGACGGTGCTGATCTTCTGCATGGTCAGCGCGCCCCTTCCTGCTCGAGGTCCCAGGGACTGGACAGCGTGCCGCGGATGGCCGTGGCCGCCGCGACCAGGGGCGAGACGAGGTGCGTGCGGCCGCCCTTGCCCTGGCGGCCCTCGAAGTTGCGGTTGGACGTCGACGCGCAGCGCTCACCCGGGGCGAGCTGGTCGGGGTTCATGCCGAGGCACATCGAGCACCCGGCGAAGCGCCACTCGGCGCCGAACTCCTCGAACACCTTGTCGAGGCCCTCGGCTTCGGCCTCCAGTCGCACGCGGGCCGAGCCCGGCACCACCATGACGCGGACGCCATCGGCCTTGCGCTTGCCCTTCACGATGGACGCGAACGCGCGAAGGTCTTCGATGCGGCTGTTCGTGCAGGACCCCATGAAGACCGCGTCGACGTGGACATCCTTCAACGGGGTACCGGGAGCGAGGTCCATGTACTCGAGCGCCCGCTCGGCGGCCGCACGCTCGTGCTGGTCGTCGATCGACGCGGGGTCGGGGACCGACTCGGAGAGCGAGACGCCCTGGCCGGGGTTCGTTCCCCACGTGACGAACGGCTCGAGCGCGTCGGCGTCGATGAACACCTCGGCGTCGAACTCCGCTCCTTCGTCGGTGGCGAGCGTCTCCCAGTAGGCCACCGCGTCGTCCCAGTCGGCGCCGGCCGGCGCGTGGGCGCGGCCCTTGAGGTAGGCGTAGGTCGTCGCATCCGGGGCCACCATGCCGGCCCTCGCGCCGGCCTCGATCGACATGTTGCAGATCGTCATGCGGCCGTCCATCGAGAGCGCGCGGATGGCGCTGCCGCGGTACTCGAGCACGTAGCCCTGCCCGCCGCCCGTGCCGATCTTTGCGATGACGGCGAGGATGATGTCCTTCGCCGTGACGCCCGGACGGAGCGTTCCCTCGACGTTGACGGCCATGGTCTTGAACGGCTTCAGCGGCAGCGTCTGCGTGGCCATGACGTGCTCGACCTCGCTCGTGCCGATGCCGAACGCCATGGCGCCGAACGCGCCGTGCGTGGACGTGTGCGAGTCGCCGCAGACCACGGTGATGCCCGGCTGGGTGAGGCCGAGCTGCGGGCCGACGACGTGCACGATGCCCTGCTCGACGTCGCCGAGCGAGTGCAGGCGGATGCCGAACTCCTTCGCGTTGCGACGGAGCGTCTCGATCTGCGTACGGCTCGTGGGATCGGCGATCGGCCGGTCGATCGCGAGCGTCGGCGTGTTGTGGTCCTCCGTCGCGATCGTGAGATCGGGACGACGAACCGGGCGACCGGCCAGGCGGAGGCCGTCGAAGGCCTGCGGGCTCGTGACCTCGTGCACCAGGTGCAGGTCGATGTAGATGAGGTCGGGGGTGCCGTCCTCGCCCTTCTTCACGAGATGGTCGTCCCAGACCTTCTCGGCCAGCGTGCGGGGCCGAGCCCCGTCGGTGTGCGCGGGGATCGTGGATGCTGCGTTCATGCGTTCGCTTCCTCAGAATCTGTGGTCAGCCGACAACGGACTCCGCGACGGGATCGGCCTAGAACGAGGCCCCGCCGCGGCACCGAAGAAGAAGTCGTGAAGCACGCACCACTTCAGGCTACACCGAGTTGAGCGGAGCCCGATCCAGCGTGACGGCGAACTCCCCGAGCAGGATCGTCGACCCGCCCACGACCGTGGCACCCAGCCCCGGGTCGAGTTCCACCACGTCACCCTCGGGCGTCAGCACGCGGCTGCCGTTCGTCGAATGCAGGTCGGTGACCATGACGCGATCGTCGACGACCTCCACGAGCGCGTGCGTCTTCGACACCGACCGGGCCGGGTCCACGAGGCGGATCGTGGCCGCTCCCGGCCTCCCGGCATCGGCCACCGGGTCGCGGCCGAGCACCACCGGACGGAGGACGAGCACCTCGAGGCCGTCGGCCGTGCCGAGTTCGTGCCCTGCGCTTGTCCGCCTCGAGGTCGGCGAGCCGCGCAATGAGCGCGGACACATCCGTCTTCACGCCGAGCCGCAGGCGCAGCCGCGCCCCGGCCTGGTCGATGAGGTCGATGGCCTTGTAGGGAAGGACCCGG